>NZ_CAUQCP010000045.1:0-15321 GCF_963516575.1 uncultured Streptococcus sp. | reverse complement strand
GAGGCAAGGAGTATTCGCCTGAATTGATGGAAGTGGTGATGACGCATCCCAATCCGTTGACAGAACAAGAAATCGCAGTTTTAAAGGGAATTGCTCAGGGCTTCTCTAACCAAGAAATTGCAGACAAACTCTATCTATCCAACGGAACAGTCCGAAACTATGTCACCAATATTCTTTCAAAACTTGATGCAGGTAATCGAACAGAGGCAGCTAATATCGCGAAAGAATCTGGTTGGTTGTAATACTATCATATCTCGAAAACCATTATGTGCTAAAATTGATGGGATTGAATGGAACAATAGTAACTTTAGGAGAGGGGGATTCCTCCTTTTTCTTTTTTGGGGAGCACTACAAAAGAGCTAAAATTGCTAAATTCCCAAACTAAGTTCCGCTGTTAGTAGAAGTGGAAGTTAGTCTGATAAAAATCAAATTAACAATAAAAAAGAAAAATATCTTGACAACCAATGGAAAATTTTGTTACAATAATAGACGGTACTTTTTACTTTTGGTCTCTCAAGAGTGTACAGGGACGTGCTGACAAATGTTGCAAAAGTACACACAGATGATAGCTGTCACCAAGTGTATCATCACCAAAAATAAAAAAACACAGGAGAATGTAGATGCCTACAATTAACCAATTGGTTCGCAAACCGCGTAAATCAAAAGTAGAAAAATCTAAATCACCAGCTTTGAACGTTGGTTACAACAGTCATAAAAAAGTTCAAACAAACGTTTCTTCACCACAAAAACGTGGTGTTGCAACTCGTGTTGGAACAATGACACCTAAAAAACCTAACTCAGCCCTTCGTAAATTCGCTCGTGTACGTTTGAGCAACCTTATCGAAGTTACTGCCTACATCCCAGGTATCGGACACAACTTGCAAGAACACAGCGTGGTTCTTCTTCGTGGTGGACGTGTAAAAGACCTTCCAGGGGTACGTTACCATATCGTCCGTGGAGCACTTGATACTGCAGGTGTTAACGATCGTAAACAAGGCCGTTCTAAATACGGTACTAAACGTCCAAAAGCATAAGGAAAGGGGATAAAGAGAAATGAGTCGTAAAAATAGAGCTCCAAAACGTGACGTATTGCCAGATCCGCTTTACAATTCACAACTAGTTACTCGTCTTATCAACCGCGTTATGCTTGATGGTAAACGTGGTACAGCTGCTTCAATCGTTTACGGTGCCTTTGAGCAAATCAAAGAAGCTACTGGAAACGATGCACTTGAAGTATTTGAAACAGCTATGGAAAACATCATGCCTGTACTTGAAGTACGTGCACGTCGTGTTGGTGGTTCTAACTACCAAGTCCCAGTTGAAGTTCGTCCAGAACGTCGTACAACACTTGGACTTCGTTGGTTGGTAACAATCGCTCGTCTTCGTGGTGAACACACAATGCAAGACCGTCTTGCAAAAGAAATCTTGGATGCTGCTAACAACACTGGTGCAGCTGTTAAGAAACGTGAAGACACTCACCGTATGGCTGAAGCTAACCGTGCATTCGCACACTTCCGTTGGTAATATAGGATGCGAAAGCGTTAAGAAAGTCCCAGAGAAAATAGGGAATCGAAGCAGGTTGCGATTGCAACCAATGAGATTCATCTTTTTCTCCAGACTTTTAGCTTGAGCTCAACTAAATCATGATGCTAGGAACGGTAAGGATGCAAGGTGAAAATAGGAAACTGACGCAGTATTCGACGAATACAAGGAAGTTTATCTTTTTCACACAGCATCCCGTTCCGGTTCAAATCGGCTAATTAACTTTAGCCCGAGTTCGATTCAATTTGTAAATCTACAAGTTGAAATCAACAATAGCATGAAAACATTGAGAACGGGTAGGTCCTGCCTATCCGTTTTTATTAAAATCGTGTTATAATAGAATAGAAATCAAAAATAAATAGGAGAAACAAACCTCATGGCACGCGAATTTTCACTTGAAAAAACTCGTAATATCGGTATCATGGCTCACGTCGATGCTGGTAAAACAACAACTACTGAGCGTATTCTTTACTACACTGGTAAAATCCACAAAATCGGTGAAACTCACGAAGGTGCGTCACAAATGGACTGGATGGAGCAAGAGCAAGAGCGTGGTATCACTATCACATCTGCTGCGACAACAGCTCAATGGAACAACCACCGCGTAAACATTATCGACACACCAGGACACGTGGACTTCACGATCGAAGTACAGCGTTCTCTTCGTGTATTGGATGGTGCGGTTACCGTTCTTGACTCACAATCAGGTGTTGAGCCTCAAACTGAAACAGTTTGGCGTCAAGCAACTGAGTATGGAGTTCCACGTATCGTATTTGCCAACAAAATGGACAAAATCGGTGCTGACTTCCTTTACTCTGTAAGCACACTTCACGATCGTCTTCAAGCAAACGCACACCCAATCCAATTGCCAATCGGTTCTGAAGATGACTTCCGTGGTATCATCGACTTGATCAAGATGAAAGCTGAAATCTATACGAACGACCTTGGTACAGATATCCTTGAAGAAGATATTCCAGCTGAATACCTTGACCAAGCTCAAGAATACCGTGAAAAATTGGTTGAAGCAGTTGCTGAAACTGACGAAGAATTGATGATGAAATACCTCGAAGGTGAAGAAATCACTAACGAAGAATTGAAAGCTGGTATCCGTAAAGCTACTATCAACGTTGAATTCTTCCCAGTATTGTGTGGTTCTGCCTTCAAGAACAAAGGTGTTCAATTGATGCTTGATGCGGTTATCGACTACCTTCCAAGCCCACTTGACATCCCAGCTATCAAAGGTATTAACCCAGACACAGACGCTGAAGAAACTCGTCCAGCCTCTGACGAAGAGCCATTTGCAGCTCTTGCCTTCAAGATTATGACTGACCCATTCGTAGGTCGTTTGACATTCTTCCGTGTTTACTCAGGTGTTCTTCAATCAGGTTCATACGTATTGAACACTTCTAAAGGTAAACGTGAACGTATCGGACGTATCCTTCAAATGCACGCTAACAGCCGTCAAGAAATTGACACTGTTTACTCAGGTGATATCGCTGCTGCCGTTGGTTTGAAAGATACTACTACTGGTGACTCATTGACAGATGAAAAAGCTAAAATCATCCTTGAGTCAATCAACGTTCCAGAACCAGTTATCCAATTGATGGTTGAGCCAAAATCTAAAGCTGACCAAGATAAGATGGGTATCGCCCTTCAAAAATTGGCTGAAGAAGATCCAACATTCCGCGTTGAAACAAACGTTGAAACTGGTGAAACAGTTATCTCTGGTATGGGTGAGCTTCACCTTGACGTCCTTGTTGACCGTATGCGTCGTGAGTTCAAAGTTGAAGCGAACGTAGGTGCTCCTCAAGTATCTTACCGTGAAACATTCCGAGCTTCTACTCAAGCACGTGGATTCTTCAAACGTCAGTCTGGTGGTAAAGGTCAATTCGGTGATGTATGGATTGAATTTACTCCAAACGAAGAAGGTAAAGGATTCGAATTCGAAAACGCAATCGTCGGTGGTGTGGTTCCTCGTGAATTTATCCCAGCGGTTGAAAAAGGTTTGGTAGAATCTATGGCTAACGGTGTTCTTGCAGGTTATCCAATGGTTGACGTTAAAGCTAAGCTTTACGATGGTTCATACCACGATGTCGACTCATCTGAAACTGCCTTCAAGATCGCGGCTTCACTTGCTCTTAAAGAAGCTGCTAAATCAGCACAACCAGCTATCCTTGAGCCAATGATGCTTGTAACAATCACTGTTCCAGAAGAAAACCTTGGTGATGTTATGGGTCACGTAACTGCTCGTCGTGGACGTGTAGATGGTATGGAAGCACATGGTAACAGCCAAATCGTTCGTGCTTACGTTCCACTTGCTGAAATGTTCGGTTACGCAACAGTTCTTCGTTCTGCATCTCAAGGACGTGGTACATTCATGATGGTATTTGACCACTACGAAGATGTACCTAAGTCAGTACAAGAAGAAATCATTAAGAAAAACAAAGGTGAAGACTAATCAGTCCTCACTCTAGAAGGAAGTCACTTAGTGGCTTCCTTTTGTCTTTAGAAAATACCTCTAAATATGGTAAAATAGTAGGAGAATAATGTGAGGAAAATGAATGTCAAATAGTTTTGAAATTTTGATGAATCAACTGGGGATGCCTGCTGAAATGAGACAGGCTCCTGCTTTAGCACAGGCTGATATTGAGCGAGTTGTGGTTCATAAAATTAGTAAGGTATGGGAGTTTCATTTCGTATTTTCTAATATTTTACCGATTGAAATCTTTTTAGAATTAAAGAAAGGTTTGAGTGAGGAATTTTCTAAGACAGGCAATAAAGCTGTTTTCGCAATCAAGGCTCGGTCTCAAGAATTTTCAAATCAGCTCTTGCAGTCCTACTATAGGGAGGCTTTCTCTGAAGGCCCATGTGCTAGTCAAGGTTTTAAGTCTCTTTATCAGAATTTGCAAGTTCGTGCTGAAGGAAATCAGCTCTTTATTGAAGGAACTGAGGCGATTGATAAGGAACACTTTAAGAAAAATCATCTTCCTAATTTAGCCAAACAACTTGAGAAGTTTGGTTTTCCAACTTTTAATTGTCAAGTCGAGAAGAATGATGTGCTGACCCAAGAGCAAGAAGAGGCCTTTCATGCTGAAAATGAGCAGATTGTTCAAGCTGCCAATGAGGAAGCGCTCCGTGCTATGGAACAACTAGAACAGATGGCACCTCCTCCAGCTGAAGAGAAACCAGCCTTTGATTTTCAAGCTAAAAAAGCTGCAGCTAAACCGAAGTTGGACAAGGCGGAGATTACTCCTATGATTGAAGTGACGACGGAGGAAAATCGTCTGGTCTTTGAAGGGGTTGTGTTTGATGTGGAGCAAAAAGTGACTAGAACAGGTCGTGTTTTAATCAACTTTAAAATGACAGACTACACTTCCAGTTTTTCGATGCAAAAGTGGGTTAAGAACGAGGAAGAGGCTCAGAAATTTGATCTAATTAAGAAAAATTCTTGGCTCCGAGTTCGTGGGAATGTGGAGATGAATAACTTCACACGCGATTTGACCATGAACGTGCAGGATGTGCAGGAAGTTGTTCACTATGAGCGGAAAGATTTGATGCCAGAAGGTGAGCGTCGGATTGAGTTTCATGCTCATACTAATATGTCGACCATGGATGCTCTACCAGAGGTTGAAGAAATCGTTGCGACAGCTGCTAAGTGGGGACACAAAGCAGTTGCCATTACGGACCATGGAAATGTCCAGTCCTTCCCACATGGCTATAAGGCAGCTAAGAAAGCGGGAATCCAGCTAATCTATGGAATGGAAGCCAATATAGTGGAGGACCGTGTCCCTATCGTCTATAATGAAGTGGGAATGGACTTGTCAGAAGCGACCTATGTGGTCTTTGACGTGGAAACAACGGGTCTATCAGCCATCTATAATGACTTGATTCAGGTTGCAGCCTCTAAGATGTACAAGGGGAATGTTATTGCTGAATTTGATGAATTTATCAATCCTGGTCATCCCTTGTCAGCTTTTACTACTGAGTTGACTGGAATTACAGATGACCATGTCAAAAATGCCAAACCACTGGAACAAGTTCTGCAAGAATTCCAAGAATTTTGCAAGGATACGGTCCTAGTCGCCCACAATGCCACCTTTGACGTTGGCTTTATGAATGCCAACTATGAGCGTCATGGTCTGCCAAAGATTGGTCAGCCAGTTATTGATACGCTGGAGTTTGCTAGGAACCTCTATCCTGAGTATAAACGTCATGGTTTGGGACCTTTGACTAAGCGTTTTGGTGTGGCTCTAGAACATCACCACATGGCCAACTACGATGCGGAAGCTACTGGTCGTCTGCTTTTCATCTTTATCAAAGAGGTGGCAGAAAAACATGGTGTGACCGATCTAGCTAGACTTAATATTGATTTGATTAGTCCAGATTCTTATAAAAAAGCTCGGATCAAGCATGCGACTATTTATGTCAAGAATCAGATAGGTTTAAAAAATATCTTTAAGCTGGTTTCTTTATCCAATACCAAGTACTTTGAAGGGGTGCCGCGGATTCCGAGAACAGTTCTAGATGCCCACCGGGAAGGTTTGATTTTAGGTTCAGCTTGCTCTGAAGGTGAAGTTTTTGATGCAGTCGTTTCCCAAGGTGTGGATGCGGCGGTTGAGGTGGCTAAGTATTATGACTTTATTGAGGTCATGCCACCAGCTATCTATGCTCCCTTGATTGCTAAGGAGCAGGTCAAGGATATGGAAGAACTCCAGACTATTATCAAGAGTTTGATAGAGGTTGGAGACCGCCTTGGTAAGCCCGTTTTGGCTACGGGAAATGTCCACTATATCGAACCAGAAGAGGAGATTTACCGTGAAATTATCGTCCGTAGTTTGGGACAGGGGGCGATGATTAACCGAACGATTGGTCATGGTGAACATGCCCAACCAGCTCCTCTCCCCAAAGCTCATTTTAGAACGACTAATGAGATGTTGGATGAATTTGCCTTCTTGGGAGAGGATTTGGCTCGTAAACTGGTTATTGAAAATCCAAATACTTTAGCAGAAACCTTTGAGTCTGTTGAGGTTGTTAAGGGGGACTTGTACACGCCTTTCATCGACAAGGCTGAAGAAACGGTCGCTGAATTGACCTATAAGAAGGCTTTTGAGATTTATGGAAATCCGCTGCCAGATATTGTTGATTTGCGGATTGAAAAAGAATTAACCTCTATTCTGGGGAATGGCTTTGCCGTGATTTATCTTGCTTCTCAGATGCTGGTACAACGCTCCAATGAACGGGGCTACTTAGTTGGTTCTCGTGGCTCTGTTGGGTCCAGTTTCGTTGCGACCATGATTGGGATTACAGAGGTCAATCCTCTCTCTCCTCACTATGTCTGTGGACAGTGTCAGTATAGCGAGTTTATCACAGATGGTTCGTACGGTTCAGGTTTTGATATGCCCAATAAGGACTGTCCAAACTGTGGTCACAAACTCAGTAAAAACGGACAGGATATTCCGTTTGAGACCTTCCTCGGTTTTGATGGGGACAAGGTTCCCGATATTGACTTGAACTTCTCTGGTGAAGACCAGCCAAGCGCCCACTTGGATGTGCGTGATATCTTTGGTGAAGAATATGCCTTCCGTGCAGGAACGGTTGGTACGGTGGCTGCTAAGACTGCCTATGGATTTGTAAAGGGCTACGAGAGAGACTACGGGAAGTTTTATCGTGATGCAGAGGTGGAACGCCTCGCCCAAGGTGCTGCTGGTGTCAAGCGGACGACGGGACAACACCCAGGGGGAATCGTTGTTATTCCGAACTACATGGATGTTTACGATTTTACGCCTGTCCAGTATCCAGCGGATGACGTGACGGCTGAATGGCAGACCACTCACTTTAACTTCCACGATATCGATGAGAACGTCCTCAAACTTGATGTACTGGGGCATGATGATCCGACCATGATTCGGAAACTGCAGGACTTGTCTGGGATTGATCCCAATGAAATCCCTATGGATGACGAAGGCGTGATGGCCCTCTTTTCTGGGACTGATGTTCTTGGGGTAACACCTGAACAAATTGGAACGCCGACGGGGATGTTGGGAATTCCAGAATTTGGAACCAACTTTGTACGTGGGATGGTAGATGAGACGCATCCGACGACTTTTGCGGAGTTGTTGCAGTTGTCTGGCCTGTCCCACGGTACCGATGTCTGGTTGGGAAATGCCCAGGATTTGATCAAGCAAGGGATTGCGGATCTGTCGACCGTTATCGGTTGTCGGGACGACATCATGGTTTACCTCATGCATGCTGGTCTCGAGCCTAAGATGGCCTTTACTATCATGGAACGGGTGCGTAAAGGCTTGTGGCTCAAGATTTCCGAAGAGGAGCGAAATGGCTATATCGAAGCTATGAAGGCTAATAAGGTGCCAGAGTGGTATATCGAGTCCTGTGGGAAAATCAAGTACATGTTCCCTAAAGCTCATGCGGCAGCCTACGTTATGATGGCCTTGCGTGTGGCCTACTTCAAGGTTCACCATCCTATTTATTATTACTGTGCTTACTTCTCAATCCGCGCTAAGGCTTTTGATATTAAGACTATGGGTGCAGGCTTGGATGCTATCAAGCGCAGAATGGAAGAGATCGCTGAAAAACGGAAGAACAATGAAGCCTCTAATGTGGAGATTGACCTCTATACAACTCTTGAGATTGTTAATGAAATGTGGGAACGTGGTTTCAAGTTTGGGAAACTCAATCTCTACCGCAGTCAGGCGACAGAGTTCCTCATCGATGGGGATACCCTCATCCCGCCATTTGTAGCAATGGATGGTCTGGGAGAGAACGTTGCCAAGCAGTTAGTTCGAGCGCGTGAAGAGGGAGAATTCCTCTCTAAAACAGAATTGCGCAAGCGTGGTGGGCTCTCATCAACCTTGGTTGAAAAGATGGATGAAATGGGGATTCTGGGCAATATGCCAGAGGATAACCAGTTCAGTTTGTTTGATGAGTTGTTTTAAAAAATTGCTTATTTTGATCAAGTGGACAAAATATGTCCACTTGATTTGTTATAATTCTCTTAAAAATAATAGAAAAGAGAGTATAATATGGTGGATCAAGAAATTTTAAATTCTAATGTGTCAATTGAAGAGGAGATTTATAATTTTGAAAAAGGCTTGAAAGATGATGGGAGTGATTGGACCGGATTCCCACAAATAGACTTAAAAGAAGATTCTCAATGTATTTACATTCGCGGTATTTCAGAGACTGACAGATGGCATTTGATTTATTATACGTTAACTAAAATAAAACCTGCTACTCCAATAGCATCACTTGTATATTATCGAGTGAGAGATAATTTGATTTTTTCTAAACATAGTCAATGGATAAAACTGCAAATGGGGTATACAGAGTATGACTTGATTTTTCTGGAGGGAGTTCAATTTTTGGGAGAAGCTGATCAAAGGGTACAGGAATACTGGATGCAGCAATTCAAAGAGGGTAAGAAAAGAAACAAACTCTTCATTGTATATTCAGACTGCTTACCCGAAGACTTAAAAAATATGCCTGAATCCGTAGTTGAGTTCTTCGAATCTGGCATAGTGGTACAGTTGAAATCATCTAAGGGCTAGTTTATTTTGCTTTAATCGTTTTGAATATAAAGTGCTAGTTAGACTATAGAAGTGATAATAATGTACTGGAAATAGTATTGTTTGAATAATATGTAGAAGGACTGCAAATGAATGATCAAGAGAGACTGCTAACGATTTTTTTACGTTTACAGTTTGGGACTCCGTTAGGAAAAAAGCAACTGGCTCAGGAATTTGAGGTTAGTGAAAAGACGATACAGAGAGATTTTTCGCTACTCCGTGATATTTTATATAGTCACACCAGTTATAGTGGAGATTTGCTTTATAACCGTAAAACGAATAAGTATTGTTTATCTAGTAAGTCAGTTTTTAATAAAAAGGATATACTCGTTATTTCAAAGATTTTATTGGAAAATCGAGCACTGAACAGACCAGAAATTGCTAGCTTACTAAATAATTTACTGAACTTAGTTCCCCGTGATGATCGGAAAGAAATCGAGCAGATTATTGGAAGTGAAAAGCTTAACTATGCTCCCTTAACGGATCAACAAAATAGAATAGAGAAAATTTGGAATTTATCAGAAGCTATTTTACATGAACAGGTTCTAGACATTATCTATCAAAAACCTTATTCTGAGTCTTCTAAGAGGCAGACTGTTTTGCCAGTCTCTCTTTATTATGATAGTCATTATTTCTATCTAGTTGTCTACCAGCTGAAACATGCTACTTATATTACTTTAAGAGTAGACCGCATCCGGTCATGGTCTCTTAGTGATATAGAGAAACCCTCTATTTCTTATCGAAATAAATTTAGAGATGGTGACATTCGTAACGAGAGAGTAGATGCTTTTATCGGGAAGAAAATCAGTATTGAAATCGAGTATTTGTACGATCCGACGATTGTGATGGATCAATTTCCAAATGCAAAAATAGTTGGGAAAAATGGCAACTGGACTCATTTTAAGTTTGAAAGTCAACACACACCAGGGCTTAAACGCTGGTTGCTAGGGCAAGGGGAAGCAGTTACTGTTTTGTCTCCTCGGATTTTAGTAGAGGATATGAAGCAAACAGTTCAAGAGATGATAGATAAATATAGATGAGGATAAAATGACTATTCAATTTACTTCTAAAAAGGTTGGAGAACTATTGAAAGAAGAGGGTTTGCGGATTCCTTCTTATCAAAGACCATATAAATGGAACAGAAAACATATCCGTAATCTTTTTTATGATTTACGAGATGCTATGGGGAAAAAGGAATATCAGATTGGTTCCGTTATCTTACATAAAAATGATGGATATTTAGATATTGTCGATGGAAAGCGATATTTAGATATTGTCGATGGACAGCAACGGCTAATTTCAATTTCTTTGTTTCTTCATTTATTAGATGATTTAGTGAATTATAAGGGTGCTAAGCAACTGCTGAGTGCTGCTGTATTTGGGGAGCTATCTTGCTATCATGCGAGTGAAAATTATAATGAGTGGGAAAATTTGACTCAATTGGTTGGCGAAAATCAGGCAAAAGATATTTGCAATTTTTTATTGGAAAATTGTTCTGTCTCCGTGATTACTATGTCACAGGAACGATTATCTGAAGCCTTTCAGTTATTTGATTCTCAGAATAATCGTGGAAAATCTTTAGAACCTCATGATTTGCTCAAAGCCTATCATCTTCGCAAGGAAGATTCAGAAGATGAAAAGATTGTTGAAAAGTGGGAGCAATTTGTAGAAGATAAAGATTTAAGTCTCAAAGAGTTGTTTGATAAACATCTTTTCCGTATGAGACGTTGGTCTCGAGGAGAGACAGGATTGACAAACAAGCGTTATGGATCTTATCTGCGTTTTACAGAGGATTTTATTGACGATTTTAAAGGCGTTGATTTGAATCAGAACTTTCCATATCTAGAATTGTATCGTCATATTGAAAATCTCCCCATGTCCATTACTATGCCAATCATTGATGGAAGTAAATTTTTTGAGTATATTGAATCTGCTCATGTAACTATTAAAGAGCATAAAGATTTTTTAAATGAAGAGTTAGGATTTTCTGATGAACCTGAAGGGGAAGGAAAAAATCTAGTTTACCCAAAAGGTATGTTGAACATTTACAATAGCTCAAAGGGGCGCTACCTCAAGTGTTACAATATATTCCTAAATATTTGCTCGCTTTTTGCTGAGAGATTTGGAAAAGATGAGCTATCAAAGGAGATAGTAGAAACCTTGTTTATTTGGTCTTATTACCCTCGAGTTAAGTCTAAAGCAATATATGATGCGACGGTAGGAAACTATGTTGCTGGTGGAAGGTTTAGACAAAAAGAGGCTCAAAAGCTATTTCAACTTTTATCTCATGCTGTCACTCCGAATGATTTCATGATTAAGATAGATAGAGAATTATTTGAAAATTATACTGTGGACAAGATTATAGAAGAGGAAAAAGGTAAATGGTAGAAACACATATAAGCTTATCAGTTAATCGTTTATTAAATGAAGATACCTATGCTATTCCTCTATATCAGAGAAATTTTGCTTGGACTTATGATGAAATTGAACAATTGTTGAACGATGTGGCGGATGCTTTTCAAGAAAATAGAGACAATTACTATAAAAATAGAGACAATTACTATATTGGAACATTAGTCGTTAATAAAGAGAATGGCATTTTCAAAATCATAGATGGGCAACAACGGACAACAGCCCTTAATTTGATTGCCTTAGCTTTGAAGCATGAGTTTGGTTTTGATAGATTGAAAGCTGTCAATCTTACCTTCCCAGCTAGGCAGAAATCAAATAAGAATATTAAAGATTTATTTGCCAAGAAAAAAATTTTAGAGGACGATGAAAATGAGCTGACTAGAGGTTACAGATATGCTAAAGACGCATTGAAAAAAGTGCTAGAGGAGCGCCGTCTTGATCCTCAGTCTTTCGTTGATTATCTTTTTGAGAATGTCATCATTTTTCGGAGTATACTTCCTGAGGATTTAGATTTGAATCTTTATTTCGAACGTTTCAACTCTCGAGGAGAACAACTAGAGGCTCATGAGATTCTTAAGGCGCAAATGATGGCTAAGTTCGGTACAGATCAAGAAATGGCGCAAAAGTTTGCAAGGATTTGGGATGCCTGTGCAGAATTTGATAAGCCGGTAATCAATGCATTTACAAAAAAAGCAAAGAAAAAGCATCATGATGGAGAAAGAGAAAAAATCTTTCCTTTGAATTGGATTAAAGGAAATAATTATCAGAATAGCTTTCTTTTAAATATTGATAAGTCCTTAAGTCAAATAGAAGTTCAGTCAACTAATAAGAAATCTCTATTGTCTAGTATAGAAAATAAAGAATCTACAACAGTTAAAGTAATATCAGATACGAATGAAGTGGAAAAATACAGAACGATTATAAACTTTGAAACATTTTTATATTTCGTTTATTATATAACATTTGGTAATGTATCTCCTTCTGATATACAGCTAGATGACAAGAAATTATTAGAAACATTTGAAAATATAACTAGTGTTAATACAGGTATAGAGGATGTTACATTATTTATTAGGAATTTATTGAAATTAAAATTTATATTTGATAATTTGATCGTACGAATGTCACAAGAGACTAATAATAGAAGACAAGAAAATGATTGGTTTCTGCAGAAAGTTTATCGGAATGATTATAATAATAAAACTAGAGGAGATTTATTTGTTCAATATTATTATGATAAAAATTCTTTTGAAAAGTTCAATGATGATATTTTAATGCTTCAATCCATGTTTGCTGTGACCTTTACTGCCAATCGAGATAGTCGTTGGTTATATGAAATCTTGCAATTCTTGTTTAACCATATTGAAGAGTTAAATCAAACAGAATTTGCTAGTCTCTTTAAGGATTTTCTTGAAAAAATGGCAGTGAGATATGCTGAGGAAAGATTGTTTACCGAAGATAAAAGTATCAAAAAATATGGGGCAATTCCTGTTTACGCTTTTAACTTTGTAGATTATGTTTTATGGAAAAATCGTGCCGAATTAGAGAAAGAGTACAAGGATATTAATTTTGATCATTTCAAATTTGCTTATCGTCGCTCCGTAGAACATTGGTATCCTCAGAATCCAAATGGACAGGATGGAGAAAGCCAATTACCTGCCGAGTTTTTACATTCCTTTGGCAACCTTTGTATTACTACCGATATTCAGAACTCCAGGTTTGGCAACTCCTATCCAGAAGCTAAATTAAAACAATGGGAAAAAGAAGATATATTCCATCGTCAAAGTTTAAAATTACAGATGATGGCAGAGATAACTTCTAAAAAAAATAGATGGGATATTTGTGAGATTCAATCTATGGAAAAAGAAGTGGAAAGATATGTACAAAATTTTTGTAATAGCTAATTAAAACAAGCTTCAGTAAGCTTGTTTTTTAAAATACCAATATATGTGATATACTAGAAAGGGAGGATATTTCATGAAACTAAGAATTTTTGCGGAAGATAAACCTGCTGAAAAAATTTTTGACTATCAGCTAGAGCTGGCAGATGAAACAATTATTCTATCGACAGCACTCTTGTCAGGTACTATTGCACTAGCAGGGCTACTTTCTGCTTTGAAAGAAAAATAAAAATAGAAAAGAGAAACAACATGGTTTTACCAAATTTTAAAGAAAATCTAGAAAAATATGCGAAATTGTTGGTTGCGAACGGAATCAATGTGCAACCTGGTCACACTTTGGCTCTCTCTATCGATGTGGAGCAACGCGAGTTGGCTCACTTAATCGTCAAAGAAGCTTATGCTTTGGGTGCACATGAGGTTATTGTTCAGTGGACAGATGATGTCATTAACCGTGAGAAATTCCTCCACGCACCGATGGAGCGTTTGGACAATGTGCCAGAATACAAGATTGCTGAGATGAACTATCTCTTGGAGAACAAGGCTAGCCGTCTTGGGGTTCGTTCATCTGATCCAGGTGCCTTGAACGGTGTGGATGCTGATAAGCTATCAGCTTCTGCTAAAGCTATGGGACTTGCTATGAAGCCAATGCGCATCGCAACGCAATCCAACAAGGTTAGCTGGACTGTAGCAGCCGCTGCTGGACTTGAATGGGCTAAGAAAGTCTTTCCAAATGCTGTGAGCGACGAAGAAGC
Source organism: uncultured Streptococcus sp. (assembly GCF_963516575.1). Taxonomy (GTDB): domain Bacteria; phylum Bacillota; class Bacilli; order Lactobacillales; family Streptococcaceae; genus Streptococcus. Next base: position 1,131 of record NZ_CAUQCP010000045.1, on the reverse strand, counting down.
AGTCGATCTCCTTTGGGACCAAATCTTCAAAACTTGCCGTGTCTACGAAGCAGATCCTGTTAAGGCTTGGGAAGAGCATGCAGCTATCCTTAAGAGTAAGGCAGATATGCTTAATAAAGAACAATTTTCAGCACTTCACTACACAGCGCCAGGGACAGCTTTGACACTTGGTTTGCCAAAGAACCACGTTTGGGAATCAGCTGGCGCTATTAATGCGCAGGGCGAAGGATTCTTGCCAAATATGCCGACAGAGGAAGTCTTCACAGCGCCTGACTTCCGTCGTGCAGATGGTTATGTCACTTCTACAAAACCGCTTAGCTACAACGGAAATATCATCGAAGGAATTAAAGTAACCTTTAAGGATGGACAAATTGTGGATATCACTGCTGAAAAAGGCGATCAAGTCATGAAAGACCTTGTCTTTGAAAATGCGGGTGCGCGTGCCTTGGGTGAATGTGCCTTGGTACCAGATCCAAGCCCAATTTCTCAGTCAGGCATTACCTTCTTTAATACCCTTTTCGATGAGAATGCGTCAAATCACTTGGCTATCGGTGCAGCCTATGCAACTAGCGTTGTTGGTGGAGCGGATATGAGCGAAGAGGAGCTTGAAGCTGCGGGGCTTAACCGTTCAGATGTTCACGTAGACTTTATGATTGGTTCTAACCAAATGGATATCGATGGTATCCGTGAGGATGGGACACGTGTACCACTCTTCCGTAACGGAGATTGGGCAAATTAAGGAGATAATATGTTAGGAAGTATGTTCGTTGGTCTCCTAGTGGGATTTTTAGCAGGTACTCTGACCAATCGTGGAGAGCGAATGGGATGTTTTGGAAAAATGTTTCTCGGTTGGATTGGTGCCTTTCTAGGTCACTTGCTTTTTGGAACTTGGGGACCAGTTTTATCAGGAACAGCTATTATCCCAGCGATTTTAGGAGCCATGATTGTCTTAGCGATTTTCTGGAGACGAGGAAGTTAATTTCTTAAATCTGATACTCAATGAAAATCAAAGAGCAAACTAGCCGCAGGTTGCTCAAAGCACTGTTTTGAGGTTGTAGATAGAACTGACGAAGTCAGCTCAAAACACTGTTTTGAGGTTGCAGATAGAACTGACGAAGTCAGCTCAAAACA
>NZ_CAUQCP010000044.1:0-16530 GCF_963516575.1 uncultured Streptococcus sp. | reverse complement strand
GGTAACAACACCAGCGCGTAAGACACCAACAGTAGTATTGGAACAAGATCCAGATACAGGTGATGTAACAGTAACACCTAAGAAACCAGATGGAACAACATATCCACCAGGAACGAAGGTAGAAATTCCAGGTAAGAATGGCACACCAATCGTCGTAACAATTGGAGAAGACGGTAAAGGTAAAGTACCAAATAATGATTTACCAGACGGTGAAGTTCCAGGGATAGGTAAGATTACAGAACCAGGAAAACCTTCTGTTGAAGTAAACGTGAAAACACCTAAGAAATTAGATCCAAATGCACCTCAAACAGAACAACCAGGTGAAATTGAAATTACAAGAAAACCAAATGGAGATGCTGTAGTAACACCTAAGAAACCAGATGGAACAACATATCCACCAGGAACGAAGGTAGTTATCCCAGGTGATCATAATACTCCAATCGAAGTGACTATCGGAGATAATGGATCAGGTGAAGTGCCAAATGATAAACTTCCAAAAGGAGATTTACCAGGAAAAGGTATCGTAACAGAACCGAATAAGAGACCATCACAACCAGTTGATGTAACGACGCCAGCGCGTAAGACACCAACAGTTGAGTTGGAACAAGATCCAAATACAGGAGATGTAACCGTAACACCTAAGAAACCAGATGGATCAACATATCCACCAGGAACCAAGGTAGAGATTCCAGGTAAGAATGGAAACACCATCACTGTAATCATTGGAGAAGACGGTAAAGGTACAGTACCAAATAGTGATTTACCAGATAGTAAAGTACCAGGAGTAGCTAAGATTACAGAACCAGGAAAACCAACTGAAGAAGTCCCAGTGGTAACAACACCAGCGAAACTTACACCAACCGTAACACCTGCTACTAATGGAGGTTCTGGTCAAGATACACCTGCACCTTCACCAACAACTCCAGTTCCAGATGCAGTTACTCCGAATGCGGATCAGGTAGATACTAAGACTACTAATGATAATGGAGCTAAATCAAATGATTCTCAAAATGTATTGCCAAATACAGGAACAGAATCAAATGTGACTCTTGCATCTCTAGGACTTCTTGGTATGCTAGGCGGTCTCGGACTTGCTCTTGGAAAGAAAAAAGAAGACTAAAAATTTAGTCAAATGAACATTCTTTATTTTGTGTTTTAACAACGAACTAGATTGATTCTGAGAGTTGTTTTATCCATAAAATACAAAGAATGATTAGATAAAGAAAGCGAACAATGCTAGAATTTTGTTAAACGGAATTCTAAGTATTGTTCGCTTTTGTGGTATAATAATTACTATGCAGAAGAAACCAACGTCAGCCTATGTGCACATTCCGTTTTGTACTCAAATTTGTTATTATTGTGATTTTTCAAAGGTTTTTATTAAGAATCAGCCAGTCGACAGCTATTTAGAGCATCTGTTAGAAGAGTTTCAATCTTATGATATTCAAAAGTTGAGAACCCTCTATATAGGTGGTGGAACACCAACAGCCTTGTCAGCTTCGCAACTGGAAGTGTTATTGGATGGATTGACTAAAAACTTGGACTTGTCTGTCTTGGAGGAGTTGACCATTGAAGCCAATCCAGGTGACTTGGATGCGGATAAGATTGCTGTTTTGAAGAACTCAGCTGTCAATCGTGTTTCGCTAGGTGTGCAGACCTTTGATGATAAGATGCTGAAAAAGATCGGGCGCAGTCATTTGGAGAAGGATATTTATGAAAATATTGACCGTCTGAAGCTGGCTGGTTTTGACAATATCTCCATTGATTTGATTTATGCGCTACCTGGTCAGACCATGGAGCAGGTCAAGGAAAATGTGGCTAAGGCCATTGGGCTGGATATTCCCCATATGAGTTTGTATAGCTTGATTTTAGAAAATCATACGGTCTTTATGAATCGTATGCGACGAGGGAAATTGCCTCTACCTAAGGAAGAACTGGAAGCTGAGATGTTTGAGTACATCATCGCAGAGCTGGAGCGAGCGGGTTTTGAGCATTATGAGATTTCTAATTTCTCAAAGCCTGGTTTTGAAAGTCGCCACAATCTCATGTACTGGGACAATGCCGAATACTATGGTATCGGTGCTGGGGCATCTGGTTATGTCAATGGTGTTCGTTATAAAAATCATGGTCCCATTCGTCATTATCTCAGTGCGGTTGAGGAAGGCAATGCTCGTATCACAGAAGAGCACCTGAGTCAAAAAGAGCAAATGGAAGAAGAAATGTTCCTGGGGCTTCGCAAGAAATCAGGGGTTTCTATGAGTAGATTTGAGGAAAAATTCGGACGGTCTTTTGAGGGACTTTATGGCGAAATTGTCAGAGACTTGGTTCAACAAGGTCTTATGCAAATAGAGGGTGACCGAGTTCGCATGACAAAGAGAGGTCTCTTTTTAGGAGACACTGTAGCAGAACGATTTATTTTGGAGTAGGATGATGGGCTTAACTTATCAAATGAAAATGAAAATTCCTTTTGATATGGCTGACATGAACGGTCATATCAAACTTCCAGATGTGATTTTGCTGTCCTTGCAAGTTTCAGGGATGCAGTCGATTGAACTGGGAGTTAGTGATAAAACCATTTTGGAGGACTATAATCTGGTCTGGATTATCACAGAATACGATATTGAGGTGGCTCGTTTGCCTCGTTTTGCGGAAGAAATTACCATCGAAACGGAAGCTTTGAGCTACAATCGCCTCTTTTGCTACCGTCGCTTTACTATTTATGATGAAACGGGGCAGGAGCTCATTCACATGATGGCGACCTTTGTTCTTATGGAGCGAGACAGTCGAAAAGTCCATGCTGTTGAACCTGAGATTGTGGCTCCTTACCAGTCTGATTTTGATAAAAAGCTTATCCGTGGGCCAAAGTATGAGTCCTTGAAAGAGCCAGTCAGCAAGGATTACCATGTTCGTTTTTACGATTTGGATATGAATGGTCATGTCAATAATAGTAAATACTTGGATTGGATTTTTGAGGTCATGGGAGCGGACTTTTTGACCCAGTATATTCCCAAGAAAATCAATCTCAAGTATGTCAAGGAAGTTCGACCAGGTGGGGTGATTACATCGGCTGTTGAACGGTCTGGACTGGAAAGTAAGCATGAAATTACAAGCGACGGGGCTACCAATGCCCAAGCTATCATCACTTGGCAAGAAATAAAAAAGGATTAGGGAGAAATAGATGAAATATAAAGGCTATTTAATTGATTTAGACGGAACGATTTATAAGGGGAAAGACAGAATTCCGGCAGGAGAGGCTTTTGTCCATGAATTGCAAAAGCGGGACATTCCCTATCTTTTTGTGACCAACAATACAACCCGCACTCCAGAGAGTGTTCAGGAGATGTTGGTTCAGAATTTTAATATCGATACGCCCCTATCGACTGTCTACACAGCGACTTTGGCGACTATCGACTATATGAACGACTTGGGGCTGGAAAAGACGGTCTATGTCATTGGTGAAGCAGGGCTCAAGGAAGCCATCAAGGCGGCTGGTTATGTCGAAGACAAGGAAAATCCAGCCTATGTGGTAGTAGGACTGGACTGGCAAGTCGACTATGAAAAATTTGCCACAGCGACTCTGGCTATCCAAAAGGGTGCCCACTTTATCGGAACCAATCCTGACCTCAACATCCCGACAGAACGCGGTCTTTTGCCAGGAGCAGGTTCGCTAGTAACTCTCCTTGAAGTAGCAACACGAGTGAAGCCTGTTTATATTGGAAAACCAAATGCCATCATTATGGACAAGGCGGTTGAGCACTTAGGTTTGGAACGTGAAGAATTAATCATGGTTGGGGACAATTACTTGACTGATATTCGAGCTGGGATTGATAATGGCATTCCAACGCTCTTGGTGACAACAGGTTTTACCAAGGCAGAAGAAGTAGCAGACCTGCCAATCGCACCGACTCATGTGGTTTCTAGCCTTGCGGAGTGGAATTTTGATGAAAACTAAACTGACCTTTTGGAGCTCTATGCTCTTTCTCCTCTCCCTCTCAATCCTTCTGACCATCTATCTGGCTTGGATTGTTTATCCGCTGGAGATTAAGTGGTTAAGTTTGACCGATCGGGTCTATCTAAAACCAGAAACTATTCAGTACAACTTTCATATCTTGATGAATTACCTGACCAATCCTTTTAGTCAGGTTCTAGATATGCCAGATTTTCGTTCGTCAGCAGCTGGTTTGCACCACTTTGCGGTGGTGAAGAATCTCTTTCATCTAGTTCAACTAGTTGCCCTAGTGACACTGCCAAGTTTCTATTTCTTTGTCAAAGGGATTGTGAAAAAGGGCTTTTTGTCTCTATTTAGTAAAGGGCTTTTGGCCCTAGTGGTTTTGCCTTTGCTGATTGGGCTTGGGGGAGTGTTGATTGGTTTTGATCAATTCTTTACTCTTTTCCATCAAATTCTCTTTGTGGGAGATGATACTTGGCTTTTTGATCCAGCCAAGGATCCTGTTATTCTGATTTTACCAGAGACCTTCTTCCTCCATGCCTTCCTCCTCTTTTTTGCCCTCTATGAAAGCTTTTTTGGCTATCTATATCTAAAAAGTCGTAAGAAGTGAAAAGAAAGATGTTTTTAATTTGTATATATAAAAATGTATATCATTTTAAACCATCGTTAAGAGTGAATTAACCAAATCCAGAATATATCAATCGTTCACGAACAGTCTATTTTTCTTGAAAAAATAGGCTTTTTTTCTAAAAATCGCTAGTCAAGCGCTTTATTTTTTTGTATAATAGAAGTAGCAAAGTATAGATAAGAAGAGAAAAGCATGATTACACTATTTCTATCACCGAGCTGTACATCATGTCGTAAGGCTAAGGCCTGGTTAGAAAAACATAAGGTTCCCTTTGTGGAACACAATATTATGACCAGTCCTTTAACAAGAAAAGAATTGCAACACATCCTTTCCTTGACCGAAAATGGTACTGATGACATCATTTCAACTCGTTCAAAAATTTTTCAAAAATTAGATATTGATGTAGAGAGTATTTCTGTATCGGAATTGCTTCATTTGATTGAGCAGTACCCTAGTCTTTTGCGTCGCCCAATTATTATCGATGCCAAACGCATGCAGATCGGTTTTAATGAAGATGAGATTCGTGCTTTTCTCCCTCGTAGTTACCGTAAGCAAGAACTAAAAGAAGCAAGAATGAGAGCTGGTATTAGTTAATGAACAAACAGTATAGTTACCCACTAGATTTGTCGTGGAGCACTGAAGAACTTGCTTCAGTGCTTTCTTTTTTTAATGATGTTGAAGCTGCCTATGAAGGCAAGGTAGAGTCTAAAAAGCTACTGGACTCCTATAAGGGGTTCAAGGCGGTCGTGCCAAGTAAGAGTGAAGAGAAACGTTTGGGACGAGAATTTGAAACGGTTAGTGGCTATTCGCTTTACCGAGCAGTTCAGGTTGCCAAGGAAAAAGGGGAAGGAAAGATTTCTCTTGGAAAGTAAATTTGAATTTGCCAAAGAGCTTGTCAGGAAGGCGGGCCAGTACATCCTTGACCATATGCAGGAAGACTTGCGTGTTGAAACCAAGTCCTCTCCAACAGACTTGGTGACCAGACTGGACAAGGAAGTTCAGGAGCTCTTGGTTGGTGAGATTTTATCCCGTTATCCTGAGGATAAGATTTGTGCTGAAGAAGGTTGTCTGCGAGCTTCGGTTCAAGAAGGAAGGGTTTGGGTCATTGATCCCATTGATGGTACCAATAACTTTGTCGCCCAGCAGGAAGATTTTGCTGTTATGATGGCTTATTTTGAAAATGGTCAGGGGCAGTTTGGACTGATTTATGATGTGGTCAAAGGGGATTGTTATCACGGTGGTGGAGCCTTTCCAGTTTGTCTAAATGATAAGCCCCTAGCTCCCTTTAAAGCAAAACCACTTGGAGATTTTCTCATTGCAGGGAATAGTGGTATGCTGGAAACCAATGAATGGGGTCTGGCTGATTTGGGTCGATCGGTCCTCGGTGTTCGTGTCTATGGGAGTGCGGCCATTAGTTTTGCCAAGATTTTGTCAGGGCGTTTGTTGACCTATGTTACTTATCTGCAACCATGGGATTATGCTGCTGCTAGTATTTTAGGGGAAAGTCTGGGCTATCGGGTTGTAACCCTTTCTGGTCAACCTCTTGATTTTCAAACCAGACAGGCGGTCATGATGCTACCTCTTGAGATGCAGGAGGAAATTCAGTCCTATATTTACGAAAGGAAAAGAACTTAAATGCAATTTCCAAAAGGATTTGTTGAAAAATATGAAGAGATACTAGGAGATGAGGCAAGAGATTTTCTTGCCTCTTTTGAGGAGGAAGCGGTTTCGGCCTTTCGAGTCAATCCTTTAAAAGAAGCGCCAGTTTCCTTTTCTAATCCCATTCCTCAAACCCCTTGGGGTCACTATGGTAAGGTTTCAGGGAAATCGCTTGAGCATGCTACTGGTTTGGTTTATTCGCAAGAACCTGCTGCCCAGATGGTGGCTCAGGTAGCCAAGCCCAGTCCTGGGATGAAGGTTTTGGACTTGGCAGCTGCTCCAGGTGGCAAATCAACTCAACTGGCAGCCTATCTAGCAGGGGAGGGGCTACTTGTTTCCAATGAAATTTCAAGCAAACGGGCTAAGATTTTAGTAGAAAACATGGAGCGCTTTGGAGCGACAAATGTCGTGGTGACCAATGAATCTGCTGACCGCTTGGCCAAGGTTTTTAAAGGCTATTTTGACCTGATTGTCCTTGATGCTCCTTGCTCTGGGGAAGGGATGTTTCGTAAGCAACCAGATGCTATGGACTATTGGAGCTTAGATTATCCAAGTCAATGTGCTAGCTTGCAAAGAGAAATTCTGGAGGATGCAGTAACCATGCTAGCTGAAGGTGGTCGCTTGGTTTATTCAACCTGTACCTGGGCACCTGAGGAAAATGAAGAGATTGTCAATTGGCTACTGGAAGAGTATGATTTTGATTTGCTGCCAGTTGAGCACATCAATGGAATGGTAGCTGGTATTGATCTGCCAGAAACGGCTCGGATGTACCCTCATCAGTTTAAGGGAGAGGGTCAGTTTGTAGCCCATCTACAATTTAAAGGGGAAAATCTAGCACCAAAATGCAAGGCAAGTAAGAGCAATCTCAACCGTGAACAAATTGCCTTGTGGCAGGAATTTGCTCAAAACCACTTAAAGGGCAATCTAAGGGGGATCTTGCAGACTTTTGGTGACCAACTCTATCTCTTGCCAGAACTTTTGCCAGATTTAGGGAAACTCAAGATTGCTCGCAATGGACTGCATTTGGGCACTTTTAAGAAGAAACGTTTTGAACCCAGTTTCGCTCTCGGTCTAGCCTTGAAATCGAGTCAGGTCAAGCAGTCGGTTGAAATTGACCAAGAAGAGTTTGTAAAGTATGTGGCTGGAGAAACCATTCAGCTGTCGGAAAGTCTGCCAAATGGTTGGTATCAAGTTTTGGTTCAAGGCAATGGGTTGGGCTTTGCTAAGGTGACTGGAAATGTTTTGAAAAATTATTTTCCAAAAGGCCTCAGATTCAAGTGAAAATGCTAGTCAAAGTAGCTTGTCTATGTTATAGTGGAAGTATGGATTTTTTTCAAATTGTCTTTCATTTTAAGTCAAAATTGGTGGAGAAGATAACTGAGTAAATTTCAAGTAAAATCAAGCTAAGAACTTCAGTTGGCTCCCAATTTTCAAAAGAAAAACATAAATAAATAGTTGAAAAAATTCACAGCATTCACCATTATTTTCAAGGAGAAAAACAGTGAAAAAAAGGAAAAAACTCGCTCTATCCCTTGCAGCTCTTTTGCTGGCAGGTTCTTTGGCGGGATGTGCTAGCTGGATTGATCGTGGAGAATCCATGACAGCTGTTGGCTCAACGGCTCTTCAGCCTTTGGTCGAAGCAGCAGCAGATGAATTTGGTTCTATGCACGTTGGAAAAACAGTTAATGTCCAAGGTGGTGGATCTGGTACAGGTCTGTCTCAGGTTCAGTCTGGAGCTGTTGATGTAGGAAATTCAGACGTATTTGCCGAGGAAAAAGACGGTATCAACGCATCCGCTCTAGTGGACCATAAGGTTGCTGTAGCGGGCTTGGCAGTCATTGTAAATAAGGAAGTTGACGTTGAAAATCTGACAACTGAACAACTCCGTAGCATCTTCACAGGTCAAGTGACCAACTGGAAAGAGGTTGGGGGGAAAGATCTAGCCATTTCCATTATCAACCGCGCGGCAAGTTCTGGTTCGCGTGCAACCTTTGATAGTGTTATCATGGATGGTCAATCTGCCGTGCAGAGTCAAGAACAGGATTCAAATGGGATGGTCAAAAACATTGTTTCCCAGACACCAGGAGCCATTTCTTACCTAGCTTTTGCCTATGTGGATGACTCGGTGAAACGCATGAAGTTGAATGGCTATGAGCCGATTGCAGAAAATGTTACAAGCAATAACTGGCCTTTGTGGTCTTATGAACACATGTACACCCTAGGTCAACCAAATGAATTGGTGGCAGAATTTCTCAACTTTGTCCTCTCAGATGAAGCGCAAAGTGGAATCGTTAAGGGGATGGGCTATATTTCTGTTAAGGAAATGAAGGTTGAAAAAGATGCTGTAGGAACGGTGACAGCACTAGAAGGGAGTCACTAATGAATCAAGAAGAATTAGCTAAAAAATTACTTTCTCCCTCAAAGAACTCTCGTCTAGAGAAATTAGGAAAAGGCTTGACCTTTGCCTGCCTGTCTTTGATTGTCATCATTGTGGCCATGATTTTGATTTTCGTAGCCCAAAAAGGTTTGTCGACCTTCTTTGTCAATGGGGTTAATATCTTTGATTTCCTCTTTGGACAAACTTGGAATCCTTCAGGTAAGCAATTTGGTGCCCTTCCTATGATTTTGGGTTCCTTTATTGTCACAATCCTATCAGCCCTTATCGCAACTCCTTTTGCCATTGGTGCGGCAGTCTTTATGACCGAGGTCTCACCAAAAGGTGCTAGAATCTTGCAACCAGCTATTGAATTGCTAGTTGGGATTCCTTCAGTTGTGTATGGATTTATCGGTTTGCAGGTCGTAGTTCCCTTTGTCCGCAGTGTCTTTGGTGGAACTGGTTTTGGGATCTTGTCAGGGATTTTCGTTCTCTTTGTCATGATTTTACCGACGGTAACCTTTATGACAACCGATAGCTTGCGTGCGGTGCCTCGTCACTACCGCGAAGCTAGTTTGGCTATGGGAGCCACTCGTTGGCAAACCATCTGGCGCGTGACCTTGAAGGCGGCGCGTTCAGGGATTTTCACTGCAGTGGTCTTTGGGATGGCGCGTGCCTTTGGTGAGGCCTTGGCCATTCAGATGGTAGTTGGAAACTCAGCCGTTGTCCCAACTTCATTGACAACACCTGCTGCGACCTTGACCTCTGTGTTGACCATGGGTATCGGAAATACCGTTATGGGAACAGTTGACAATAACGTTCTCTGGTCCTTGGCCTTAGTCTTGCTTTTGATGAGTTTGGCCTTCAACAGTGTGATTAAATTGATTACGAAAGAAAGAGGAAAGAAAAACTATGCACGCTAAGAAATTAGATAAAATTGCAACAGCTGTCCTCTACTCGATTGCAGGAATTATTGTTGCCATCTTGGCATCCTTGATTCTTTATATCTTGGTTCGTGGTTTGCCCCACATCTCTTGGTCTTTCTTGACTGGCAAATCATCTTCTTACCAAGCAGGTGGAGGGATTGGAATTCAGCTCTATAATTCCTTCTTCCTTCTGATTATTACCTTAATTATCTCTGTTCCTTTATCTATGGGGGCTGGGATTTTCCTAGCTGAATATGCTAAAAAAGGTCCTGTGACCAATTTTGTCAGAACCTGTATTGAAATCTTGTCTTCACTGCCATCAGTGGTTGTAGGTCTCTTTGGTTACTTGATCTTTGTAGTTCAGTTTGAGTATGGATTTTCAATCATTTCAGGTGCCTTGGCCTTGACAGTCTTTAACTTGCCTCAGATGACTCGTAATGTCGAGGACAGTTTGAAACATGTTCACCATACGCAACGTGAGGCTGGTTTAGCCCTTGGGATTTCTCGTTGGGAGACTGTTGTCCATGTGGTCATTCCAGAAGCCCTTCCAGGTATTGTAACGGGTGTCGTCTTGGCCTCTGGTCGTATCTTTGGTGAGGCGGCTGCTCTTATCTATACAGCAGGGCAATCTGCACCAGCACTAGACTGGTCTAACTGGAATATTCTCAGTGTGACTAGCCCAATCTCTATCTTCCGTCAAGCAGAAACCTTGGCTGTCCACATTTGGAAAGTCAATAGTGAAGGTACCATTCCAGATGGAACGATCGTATCAGCAGGTTCTGCGGCCGTGCTCCTCATCTTTATCCTCATCTTTAACTTTGGAGCCCGTAAACTCGGAAGCTACCTACATAAGAAATTAACCGCTGCCTAAAGGAGAAGCCATGTCAAAATATAATTGGGATGAAAAGCATATCATCACCTTTCCTGAAGAGAAAGTGGCCCTCTCTACTAAGGATTTACATGTTTACTACGGTAAAAAAGAATCCATCAAGGGCATCGATATGCAATTTGAAAAAAATAAAATCACAGCCTTAATTGGCCCTTCTGGTTCAGGGAAATCAACCTACCTCCGCAGTCTCAACCGTATGAATGATACCATTGATATTGCCAAGGTCACAGGTCAAATACTCTATCAAGGAATTGATGTCAACCGTCCAGAAATCAATGTTTATGAGATGCGTAAGCACATTGGAATGGTCTTCCAACGACCAAATCCATTTGCCAAGTCTATCTACCGCAACATCACTTTTGCTCATGAACGTGCAGGAGTCAAGGACAAGCAAGTCTTGGATGAAATTGTGGAAACCTCTCTTCGTCAGGCTGCCCTTTGGGACCAGGTCAAAGACGATTTACACAAATCAGCCTTGACCCTATCAGGTGGTCAGCAGCAACGTCTCTGTATCGCTCGTGCTATCTCTGTTAAACCAGATATCCTCTTGATGGATGAGCCAGCGTCAGCCTTGGATCCGATTGCGACAGCCCAGCTGGAAGAAACCATGTTGGAATTGAAGAAGGATTTTACCATTATCATCGTGACCCACAGCATGCAACAGGCTGCGCGTGCTAGTGACTACACAGGATTTTTCTACTTGGGTGACTTGATCGAGTATGATAAGACGTCTAATATTTTCCAAAATGCCAAACTGCAGTCAACCAATGACTACGTAACAGGACACTTTGGATAGAAAGGAAACAGTATGACAGAAGCGATTTTACAGGTGTCAGACCTGTCCGTTTACTACAATCAAAAAAAGGCTTTGAATAGTGTTTCCCTATCTTTCCAACCTAAGGAAATTACAGCCTTAATTGGTCCATCTGGATCAGGGAAATCAACCCTACTCAAGGCTATCAACCGCATGGGAGATCTCAATCCAGAGGTGACTACAACTGGTTCAGTGGTATACAACGGTCACAATATTTACAGCCCACGTACAGATACAGTTGAATTGCGGAAGGAAATCGGTATGGTTTTCCAACAACCAAACCCCTTCCCTATGTCTATCTACGAAAATGTTGTTTATGGGCTTCGTATCAATGGAGTGAAGGACAAGCAGGTTCTGGATGAAGCAGTAGAAAAAGCCCTGCAACGAGCTTCTATCTGGGATGAGGTCAAGGACCGCCTACATGATTCAGCTATCGGGCTTTCAGGTGGGCAACAACAACGTGTCTGCGTTGCCCGTGTCTTGGCAACCAGTCCTAAAATCATTCTCTTGGATGAACCGACTTCAGCCTTGGACCCTATCTCGGCTGGGAAGATTGAGGAAACCTTGTATGGTCTAAAAGATAAATACACCATGCTCTTGGTTACGCGTTCCATGCAACAAGCCTCTCGTATCTCTGACAAGACAGGATTTTTCCTAGATGGAGATTTGATTGAGTTTAACGATACCAAGAAGATGTTCCTCAACCCACAACACAAGGAAACAGAAGATTATATTTCAGGAAAATTTGGATAAGGAGATAAATGATGTTACGTTCTCAATTTGAAGAAGATTTGGAGAAATTGCACAACCAGTTCTATGCTATGGGACAAGAAGTGCTATCCCAAATCAATCGTACGGTACGTGCCTTTGTTACGCATGACCGTGATTTGGCCAAAGAAGTCATCGAAGACGATGCAGAAGTAAACGAATACGAAGTGAAATTGGAGAAGAAATCATTTGAAATGATTGCCCTGCAACAACCCGTTTCTCAGGACTTGCGTACAGTTCTGACAGTCTTGAAGGCTGTATCTGACTTGGAACGTATGGGTGACCATGCCGTTTCTATTGCTAAAGCGGCAATTCGTATGAAAGGGGAGCAACGCATCCCAGCTGTTGAAGAAGAAATCAAGAGAATGGGGCGAGATGTCAAGAACTTCGTTGAAGCAGCCCTTGAACTTTATCTGAATGGTTCAGTAGATCAGGCCTATGAAGTAGCAGCCATGGACGAAAAAATCAACCATTACTTTGATAGCATTCGTGACTTGGCTACAGAAGAAATCAAGAAAAATCCTGATGCCATCGTTACAGGTCGTGATTATTTCCAAGTGATTGCCTTCTTGGAACGTATTGGAGACTATGCCAAGAATATCTGTGAATGGGTTGTTTACTTTGAAACAGGTAAGATTGTAGAACTATAAAATAGATTCATTCTGTATAAAAAGGAGCTAGAAATCAACTGATAGCTCCTTTTATTGAATTAAAAAAATATTTTTAAGATAAAAATTCAAAAAACACTTGACAAGCAACTTGGATAGCGTTATAATTATACAAAATTAACAGAGAGGTTGTTTATTTATGAAATCAAAAAAATGGATATTTGTTTTATGTAGTTTTCTTGCAAGTTTCTTCTTAGTAGCTTGCCAGTCAAGTTCTAATGGTTCTCAGTCAGCTGTTGAAGCCATTAAGCAAAAGGGGAAATTAGTTGTGGCGACTAGTCCTGACTATGCACCTTTTGAATTCCAATCCTTAGTTGACGGGAAAAATCAGGTAGTCGGTGCGGATATTGATATGGCCCAAGCTATCGCTGATGAACTTGGGGTGAAGTTGGAAATCTCAAGCATGAGTTTTGACAATGTCTTGACCAGTCTTCAAACTGGTAAGGCTGACCTAGCAGTTGCGGGAATTAGCGCTACTGACGAGAGAAAAGAAGTCTTTGATTTTTCAATCCCTTACTATGAAAACAAGATTAGTTTCTTGGTTCGTAAGGCTGATGTAGAAAAATACAAGGATTTAACTAGCCTTGAAAGTGCTAATATTGCAGCCCAAAAAGGAACTGTTCCAGAATCTATGGTCAAGGAACAATTGCCAAAAGCACCGCTGACTTCCCTAACCAATATGGGAGAAGCAGTCAATGAATTGCAGGCTGGAAAAGTAGATGCTGTTCATATGGATGAACCTGTTGCCCTTAGTTATGCTGCTAAAAACGCGGACCTAGCTGTCGCAACTGTCAGCTTGAAGATGAAGGACGGCGAAGCTAATGCAGTTGCCCTTAGAAAAAATAGTGCTGATTTGAAAGAAGTGGTGGACAAGGTCATCCAAAAACTCAAGGATGAAGGTACCTACCAAAGCTATCTTGAAAAAGCAGCAACCTTAACAGAAGTTGAAGAATAATACTCAATGAAAATCAAAGAGCAAACTAGGAAGCTAGCCGCAAGTTGCTCAAAGCACTGCTTTGAGGTTGTAGATAAGACTGACGAAGTCAGTTACATATATCTACGGTAAGGCGACGCTGATGTGGTTTGAAGAGATTTTCGAAGAGTATAAGAAAAAAGCAGAGTTGGAAGTCAATCCAATTCTGCTTTTAAATAGTTTAAAACATTTTCCAGATTATCTAAGGGAACTTTGGCAAATTGATAAGGGCAGGCATCCAAGTAAGCCTCTTCAAAGAAGTCCAAGCCCAGTTGGCTGTGCTTGAGACTGGCAATTTTAGGATACTGTCTCAGGTCTAGTAATAAACCATCGTGTAGGGGAAAGTGAGGGAGGGGACAAGGTGTGTTAGCTAGTCTTTCCTCGATTTGTTTTTGGTAGTCTTCCTGATTGGATAAGCGAGCTAGCCGATTTTTCTCAAATAATTGACTGTCAATATAGAGTGACAGGGCCTTTTGCATGATGAGGTTGCTATCGTAATCTAGGATATTTTTGTAGGTCACAAAGGCTTCCTTGATAGCATTTGGAAGGATGAGTGCTGTTATCCGCAGGGCTGGAAAGAGGCTGGTTGAGAAGGACTTGATATAAATGACGCGCTCCTCTGTATCTAGATAGTGGAAGGTCTGGCCCTTCTTGGAGTCCAAATCACCCAGATAGTCGTCCTCTACGATATAGACACCATACT
Source organism: uncultured Streptococcus sp. (assembly GCF_963516575.1). Classification (GTDB taxonomy): domain Bacteria; phylum Bacillota; class Bacilli; order Lactobacillales; family Streptococcaceae; genus Streptococcus. The sequence continues at coordinate 2,179 of NZ_CAUQCP010000044.1, read as the reverse complement.
TGGCAGCTAAGTCAAGAATAGCTCGTTTGTCCTGCTCTGAGTAAGAATGGCCTAGGGGATAGTGAAATCGAGGAATGGTATAGAAAAACTTAATTTTTCCTGTTTTGAAATGGCGCTCCAGTTCCTCCAAGTCAATCCCATCAATGCCTCGTTCGATCGTTTGATAGTTCAGACCCTGAGCAATCAAGAGGCGATTCATCCGATGGTAGGTTGGCTGTTCTACCAAGATTTCCTTGGCTTGGCTAGGGAAGGAAATTTGCGAGAGAATAAAAAGGGCTTGTTGGGTTCCAGAAGTCAGTACCAGTTGGTCTGCCTTGCAGTAGAGGGCTTGATCAAAGAGGAGTTTATGAATAGACTGTCTTAGGTCTTCTAAACCTTCTTGGTTGTCATAGTAGTTGAACAGGTAGTTTTCCCGGCCAATTAAGGTTTCATTGACGCAGAGTCGGAAATCGTCATAGGCACTGGCGTGTTCGTCGGTAACCTCGATTTCTAGGTCCTGATGTTGCCCTTGTTCTAGGACATAGTAGCCACTCTGGGGCTTGGCATAGAGGTATTGTTCGTGCCGTAATTCCAGCAGGGCTCGTTGGACAGTATCCTTGCTACAGTGAAAGTCAAGGCTCAGTTGACGGATAGAAGGCAGGCGGCTACCCGTCGGAAAACTTCCAGACTCGATCCCACTTTTCAGATAGGAAACGACCTCTTGGTACTTGCTTTGTTTCTTCATTCCAGACCTCCCTTGATTTTGTTACATTGTACCCTTTTTTTTCCTTCTTGGCAATGTCTAAAGTGTTTCTCTCGTTCACATCTAGGGGCAAATGTAGTATACTCCCATTTTTAATACTTTTTTGAAATCAAAGAGCAATCAAATGCGGATGTGACAGTTTTTCGGAACTTTTTTTCTCTTTAAAACAAAATGTGTATTTTTATCTGGGGTTGGTTTGTTTTAAAAAGTTTTCATGCTAATTTCCCCTTATTACTTGCACTTGTTTTTAGGAAAAAGCTTGAAATCGCTTTCTTGTTCTGGTATAACAGAATTGAAAAATAAAAGTATACGAATAACTTGTTAGAAAGGAGTTTAAATCAGAAAGTCAAGTTATTTTATCAGTAATATACATTTGTGACTTGAAAGGAGTGTTTTTTATGAAATTAAAAAACCGGAACTACAGCTCTTGTTGTATTATCACTATTTTCTATTATGTCTCCTTCTATAGCTTTTGTTAGAGTATTTGCTGATGATGTAATTACCACGGAAGTTTCTGAAATTAGTACCTAAGAACAAAAACAAATCGATGATGTAGCCAATGTTCTTGAACAAATGTTTAGAAATTAAGTTAATGAAAAAAATTTTACTGAATATGTTTATAAAAACTTTTCTCAAAAAGATATTGCTCTTGCGGAAAATGAATTAGAAACTAATATTAATAATCCCTATGACAGAGTCCCTTGGTATGAGATGGGAGGATGTATAGCGAGAAAAATACGAGATGAATTTTTTGCTATGTTCAATGTTTCGCTAATTGTTAAGTATGCGTAGAAAAGGCTTGGTCAGAATTAGCTAAAGTGGTACTAAGATTTGTTAAAGCTAATGGACTTAAAACAAATATTTATATCATTGCTGGTCAATTGGCTATTTGGGCAGTTCAGTGAGGTATGGAATAATGCGTGATAAAAACTTTTTAATAAAAGATGGGATTATTAGTTTTTTGATTGGATTTGTATATGCGTATTTAGTGTTACAAAAATTTATCCTTTGGAAAATCCTTTTGTTTGCATTTATTTTTGCAATTATTAATACAATATTTATGTTTACTAGGAACAAAAAATAAATAATTATTTAGTTAAATAAAAAGCGACCCCTAGGGAAGTGTGTTCCTTAGGGGTTGTTGTGCTAGTTCAAGTTTTGTTTCTGTCAAAATCTCAGACTACCCGTCGGAAAGCATCCAGACTCGATACTATTTTTCAGATAAGCTACGACCTCTTGGTACTTGCTTTGTTTCTTCATTCCAGACCTCCCTTGATTTTGTTACATTGTACCCTTTTTTTCCTTCTTGGCAATGTCTAGGGGGGTTCTCTCGTTCACATCTAGGGGCAAATGTGGTATACTTAGGAGTAACATTTATATAATAATACTCTTCGAAAATCTCTTCAAACCACGTCAGCTTCGCCTTGCCGTAGATAT
>NZ_CAUQCP010000043.1:0-17223 GCF_963516575.1 uncultured Streptococcus sp. | reverse complement strand
TCACGAACTATGGTATAATGAGAGAATGAAATACCCAAAAATTGATTTAAAAACCGTTCGTCTGCAAGCCAGACAATTTCAGGCTGAAAATCCCCGCCTCTTTCTCGTCTATCTCTTACCTAGCATGCTGGTCATCTTGTCTGGCTTCCTCAATCCCTTAAAGCGCATCAACGAGAGTGTTTTAGAACAACCCTTTTTAAGCGTGTTTGACCATGTATCCCAAGCCTACCTTTTCCCACTATTAGTCTCCTTTATCGGGACGATACTTCTAACCAGTTCCGTCTATACAACGCTAAAACTTATCAAGAATCCAGATACAGAACTATCCATCAAAAATAGTCTCACTCTCTTTAACGAAGAGCACTTTTCACAAACCTTTTTGACTCTCCTTCTCAAACGCTTCTATCTCTTCTTATGGAGTATTCCTAGTTTGCTTGGGATTTACTTCCTCTTTTACAGTAGCTTTCTAGCAAAGAAATTCGTTGTCCTTCATCCTGAGTTTCCCAATCTGGATCTCTCCTCAATTGAAACCGAGCGATTCCTCCTGACCTTTGGTCTTTACTTTCTAGCAAGTATCCTCTTGATGATTGCCGGAAATAGTCTCTATATCCCACAATACTATGCCTATTCGCAGGTAGAATTTCTCCTCTGTGATACTCTAGATTTAGGACAAGCCAAACCAGTACAAATCCTTAAAACCAGCCGTTTCTTAATGAAAGGTTACAAATTTCAGCGCTTTGTCCTAGACTTACAACTCCTTCCTTGGTACTTCCTCAATTGGATTACCTTTGGGATTGCTAGTTTCTCACTCCTACCCTACATTCAAATCAATAAAATAATTTTTTACCGAGCAGTATTGGCTCGAAAACGTCCAAAAGCTTGAAGGTTTTCCCTCAAGCTTTTTTCTATCAATGAGTTTCTCCACCTACCAACTTGAGGTCCTGATCCCCATGTTCTATCATGGCGCCGATTGCCGCTTCTAGCCCTCGCCTAATATCCACTAAACTCATAGCTGGAGTAGTCGGTCGATTCACCACCTGTTCCATCATATAAGGAATATGCATAAAACCTGCCTTAACATGTGGAAATTTCTTTTCTACCAAATAGAGAGCCTGATACATCAAATGATTGCAGACAAAAGTCCCTGCCGTATTGGAAACAGAGGCCGGCAATCCCTCTTTTTTTATAGCTTGGACCATCGCTTTAATCGGTAGACTACTAAAGTAGGCAGGAGCACCATCTGGACGAATAGGAAGATCAATCGGTTGATTGCCTTCATTATCAGGAATGCGTGCATCGTCTTGGTTAATGGCCACTCGTTCAGGCGTCAAGCTAGTTCTTCCACCCGCTTGCCCGATACAAAGGACAAAGTCAGGTTGATAACGGTTCATCTCTTCTTCCAATACATGGGCCGATTTGTGAAAGACTGTCGGCACTTCTAGCCAACGAACCTCAGCACCATGGATTTCAGCTGGTAAACCTTTAACAACCTCCAAAGCTGGATTAACTTTTTCCCCTCCAAAGGGCTCAAAACCTGTCACTAATACTTTCATTTCTAACTCCTCAAAACCAATTCAATGAGACTTTTTTCTTAAAAACAAGTATAACATATTTCCCTTATTCTGGAGTTGAAAAGGACTAGAGAGGATAGGATTGATTTTTGAGTTTATTTAAAGAATAAAATACTAATCAAGGCCAAAATAGCTGGTCCACCTTGCTTCAAAATAATTTTCTTATCCGCTGTGAGAGAGCCATAAGCTGCAACCCCAATCACAAATAAGATAAAAATAGTCACAATTTCTAAATTCTGTGAGAAATAAATCCCATACAAGAGAAAGATACCTAGCAGAGCGTTATAAATCCCTTGATTTTTGAACAGTGAACTTACCGACGGACGAACCAGTTCTTCCTTTTCCATGTTAAAGACTCGACTGGTCGCATCTGATTGCGTTGCAATACTTTCCAAATAAAAAATGTAAAAATGCTCCAAAGCAACGATTGTTGCTAAAATGATTGTCATAATTGACATCTATTTCTCCTTAAATTTCTATATTTTCAATACCCAAAACCAATTTATTTAATAAACGGCTGAGTTCTGTTCTTTCAGACTCTGTTAAGATACTTTCCATCTCTTCCTTAACCTTGATATGTTGCAGAGGTGGATTCACCACTAACTGCTCCTTGGCATACTTCGTAGCCTCTACCAACACTTCCCGCTGATTTTCAGGATTGCGATGACGCTCCACCAAACCTTCCTTTTCCAGAATTTTGAAATGCCGTGTCAAAGCAGCCTGATCAATCTTCAAACGCTCCTGAACCGCTATTTGATTACAAGGGGAATGCTTCAGCAAAAATAATAAAATCTGATACCGTGTCAAACTAATCCCAAGTCTTTTTTCAAACAATTGCGTACTCGCTTGCTCAGACAAGCGGAGTTGATAAAGTAAATCTTGAATCTCTATCATTTCTTCTCCTATCTTTTTATTGATTTATCAATAGTTGACTAATCAATTATAATGCAAAGCAAAATAGATTGCAAGAATGTTGCTTCAATCATTACAAGATGGTAACTTCCATTTCCCATTCATATTGATACTCAATGAAAATCAAAGAGCAAACTAGGAAGCTATCCGTAGGTTGCTCAAAGCACAGCTTTGAGGTTGTAGATAAAACTGACGTGGTTTGAAGAGATTTTCGAAGAGTATGACAAAGAAAAAACGAACGAGACTCGCTTCCTATCACGAAAGCTAGATCTCATTCGTAAAAATTATATGACAAAGCTTGGTTTATCCATTCATTGACACGTGAACGTGATTATAGTGATTTTCTGTCACGCTACCACGATCTGGCATTGGATTCCAAGTGTTAGCTGGTCCATATTTGCTATCAAATGGAGCATAGAAACGTTGTTTCCAGATGATATAACTAATGCCACGACTAGCCATATTTTGAATAGCGTATTCCGCAATCTTATCCCCTAGTTCTGAGCTTTCTGGCACCATAAAATCGATAGCCAAACCTTTTCCGTGATCTCCACTATCTCCTGGACGGTAACCACTAAAGGATGTGATACCAAACAAGTTGGCAATCTCTTCTTTAAAGGCAGCTGTTTGTGGTTGAAGACCTGCATTTTCAGATTTCGCTACCGCAAGTCCAGCATAATCGGGCGCTGCTGGAGCTGCGTAAGTTGTTGCAACTGTTTTCTTCTCTTCTGGTTGATAAGTAGAAACTGCTGTTGTAGCTTCATTTGATGAGTTTTCTTTTGCTTCTTCTGGAGTTCTAGTTGCTTCCACTGCTGATTCAGCTTGAGGGCTTGCTTGTGTTTCCTGCTTCTCAGCTAGAGTCGTTGCCTGAGGAGCTGCTTCTGCAACTGCACTGCTTGTTTCAGCTGTTTGCTCCTCTGAAACAGAAGTTCCTGTAGATGGTGTCACTTCTTCTGAAGCAGTCACTGTCTCTGTAACTTCTGAACTTGTTGCTACTTCTTTTGTACTTGTAGTCTCTACCGCTTTTGGAGCTTCTGCAATCGGTTGAGAAAGGTCTGCAACTTGAACAGTTTGATCATCTACGGTTACTTGATTGGTTGTCAAATCTGCTGTCGCAATTGTCACCTCTTCACTAGAAGCCACTTGAGGTGTTTGGATTTCAACTTCTGTTACTTCTTCTGCTTCATTGACAGTCGTTGTCAAAACAGTTTCTGGGAAAATCAGATCCATATTAGTGATTTTATTCAAATTCGCAAGAACTGTAACATCTACACCCAGGGCTTCTGCAATGGTGCTCAAGGTATCACCGTACTGAACGGTATAACTTGTTTTGTTGTCCGTTTTAGTCAAATCATTTTGGATTTGCTCAACACTACGTGCAGTCCAAAGAACTTCTTCTGCTTGAGTTGCCAATACTGAGGCAAATGACAAGGCTACTGTTGAGGCTAATAATATTCTTTTCTTCATTCTTTCAAATTCCTTTCAAATGAGTACCTGTCTATCATAACACAAAAAATGCAGAAAAAAGCCCTCTCGGGCCTATTTAACAGAACTGTCTATTCCTTGTAACAAACTCGGTTACTTGAAACAGTTTGTTAGGTCTCTGTCACAAAACTGACACAATCTTTTTATCGCTTAGCCTTAAAAAAACGGGAAATATCTGCTAACGCTTGAATCCTGTGATTTCCTTCATAAGACGACTCTAAAAAATTAATGCTCTGAATCCCACTATTCTGGGCAAATTCCACATCCAGAGTCCGATCCCCTATATAATAGGTCTTCTCAGAATCCAACTGATACTTGCCTAACAGATAAGTAGTCGCTTCTGAACTAGGTTTACGCGCAAAACCACTCTGACTGGTTAAAATCTCCGTGAAATAGGATTCCAAACCCAAGTCTCTGAGAATGGTAAGAGCATTGTCTCCCTTATGAGTGTAAACAAACTGCTGAATTCCTGCTTGGTCTGCCCAAGCTAGCACATCACGCGCACCTGGCATCAAAACTATCTGAGCATTCTTCTCAGCCAAACTCTGGGCACGCACCTGATTTAGTACTTCCACATCTAGCTTTCGTTCTTCTGCCACCTGCTCCAGTAAATCCTGCACAGAAAACTTGAGGATAAACTCTCTCACCTGCTCCTTATCATAAGGAATAGCAAACTGAGCAAAAGTTTCCTCAATCCCTGACAAAATCGCTTCATAAGAGTCCAATAAAGTCCCGTCTAAATCCCAAATAAAAGCTGTTTTTTGCATTTCCTATCCTTTCAAGCTCATATAACGCTGGTAACGGTAACGTAGAAATAACCAACGAAAACCATTATCCAAAAGGGTTCCGGCCCAAATACCAGGCAAGTCCCAACCAAGCACAATCCCCATCAGATATCCTGTTCCAATGCGGATACACCACATTCCAATACTTGTCGCATAAAAAGGAAGCCGAGCATTGCCCAAACCCTGCCAGACCGCTGTATAGATGACTGTTCCTATCGTCATAGGAGTACCAAGTAGTGAAAAAAGTGTCACTAGAACACTAGCCTCCACCGCTAGAGAATCATTCGTATAGAGATGAGTCAGTGGTATGCCCAAGGCATAGACACTAAGCGTCAAGGGCAACATGAGAAGCAGAGAAAGCCAAAAGGTTTGCTTGCTCAAACTAGCTACTCTTTCCCAATTATCCTCTCCAACTGCTCGAGCTACCAGCATGACCGTTGCCGTAGCAACGCCAAAGGCAGGCATGTAGTTGAACTGGGTCAAGACTTCTCCGATTGCATTTCCAGCCACGGCCTCTGTCCCAAAAGAAACGACCAAGGCAATGATAACGACATCACCAGCCCGCATCATAAGCCGCTCTCCAGCTGCTGGCAAAGCCAAGGTCAATAGTTCCTTATCTACACCAAAAGTCGGTTTCTCAAAAGGCAGCTTTAATTGCGACCACAAAATCACAAGACCAATCAAACGAGACAGAATAGTCCCCCAAGCAACACCAGCAATCCCCATATCAAGAATAAAAATAGCTAGACTTGAAAAAAGAATATTCAAGGCATTGGATAAAAGACTAACATAGAGAGGCAGACGTGGATTATGAGTTGCACGAATCAAGGCACCCAAACTGGTCATTAATCCCAAGAGAACAATCGATCCGCCTACCAAAGATAGGTAGAGACCACCACTTTCAGCTACATCTCTCTCCGTCCCCAAAAGTTCAATCATCTCTTGCCCAGCGAAGATGGACAAAGCTCCTAAAAGGAAACTTAATAATAATGTAATCTTCAAGGCCTCAGTCACATGATAGGCCAGCTTAGACTGATCCTTCTGTCCTAAACTTTTTGAAATAACACTAGAAATAGCAGCTCCCAGAGCAATGAAAATCGCTTGATAAATCGTGATAATATTGCCAGCTACTGATACACCCGAAATAGCTATCAATCCTAAATGAGCAACCAAATAACTGTCCACCATCCCCATGAGCATCTGCAAAAAGTTTTCGCCCATAGCTGGCAAGGCAATATTCAGAATATCTTTATTTTTCTTAAACAATCCTTCCTCCTGATGAAAAGAAACTCAGTTGGTTTCCCAACCGAGTTTACTCCTTCTGTCTTAAAGTCCTAGATAAGCCTCAACCGCTGCTTGCATGTCAGCAGCTGCCACTGTTGTCTTGTGACGAACAGGAGCTGTTTCAAGTCCATCAACTGCTGGTGGCACTACAACACCTGAGATTTCATGTAATTGAGCCAAGGCTTCAAAGTCAGTCAAGCCAACTTTCCCTGTTACAGCTTCTACTGCAACTACCGGGAACTTGTATGGACTAGCTGTTGATGCAATTACTGTCTTAGTCGCATCGCCAGTAGCCGCTTGGTATTTCTTATAAACTGCTGAGGCAACCGCCGTATGTGGATCCTCGATATAAGAATCTGACTCATAAACACGCTTGATTTCTGCCGCTGTTTCTTCCTCAGTCGCATATTCAGCTGCAAAGAGTGCAAGAATCTCTGCATCAAAATTAGTCAATTCATATTGACCTTGGCTATTCAAAGCATTCATGAGTTCAGCTGTCTTTTCAGCGTCATTTCCCAAAAGATGGAAAATCAAACGCTCCAAGTTTGAAGATACCAAAATATCCATAGATGGACTAGTTGTCACCTTAAACTCACGCTTCTTGTCGTAAACACGTGTCTTGAAGAAGTCTGTCAAAACATTGTTGTCATTTGAAGCACAGATCAATTTACCAACTGGAAGACCGATTTGTTTAGCATAAAAGGCAGCCAAGATATTTCCAAAGTTTCCTGTTGGTACTGTGAAATTGACCTTATCACCAGCCACAATCTCACCAGTCTTGACCAACTGAGCGTAGGCATAAACATAATAAACAATTTGTGGTACCAAACGACCAATGTTCATAGAGTTAGCTGACGAAAATTGCAACTTGTTTGCCGCTAATTTTTCACGAAGAGCCACATCGTTAAACATATGCTTCACATTTGTTTGGGCATCATCAAAGTTACCATCAATAGCAATAACATGAGTATTGTCGCCAGTCTGAGTGGTCATTTGCAACTCTTGTACCTTGCTGACACCATCCTTTGGATAAAAGACGATAATCTCAGTACCAGGCACATCGGCAAATCCTGCCATAGCAGCTTTCCCCGTGTCACCAGATGTCGCTGTCAAGATGACAATCTTATTCTCCAAACCATGTTTCTTAGCAGCAGTCGTCATAAAGTATGGCAAGATAGACAAGGCCATATCCTTAAAGGCAATCGTTGAACCATGGAAAAGCTCTAAGTTATATTGTCCGTCTAATTTCACTAATGGCGCGATAGCTGGAGTATCAAATTTGCTATCGTAAGCATTGTTGATACAGTAGTCCAACTCCTCAGCTGTAAAGTCATCTAAAAATGCTGACAAAACTAACTTAGCAACTTCCTGATAAGATGCATCTTTCAATTTGTCAAAGTCCAAATCTACCTTTGGATAAATAAGCGGTGTAAACAAACCACCGTCCGTTGCCAAACCTTGCAAAATTGCTTGGCTAGCAGTTACTGTATTGTTGGCATCACGCGTTGATTGATAAACTAATGTCATTACTCTCTATCCTTTATCTATAGTCTCTTCCATTATATCATGATTTTTCAGAAAATTCTCCCTTTATAAGAGAAATTATATGCCCAATTCTTCTTTCAAAGCCTGTAAGTAGGTCATTTCTTGCTTATTTCTCATCTCCAGTCCTTCCTCAGCTAATAGGAGTAAGTCTTTGGAAAATTCAATAATCGCAGTTTCTTCCTCATCTGTAAGCTTTTTCTTAGAAAATTGTCGTCTTAAAAACTTGTAATTACGACCAAATGCTTCAAAGAAAGGTGCTGTTTCTAAGTAAACTTCTAACTTATCTAAATTAACCAACAATCCCAAGTGAAAAGCTGCTGAAGCGAAGGTTTTATCTAGAGGTTGAGTGCACACACTACGAAACTCAACTGTTCCGCGAGTCGTTAAGTCTTGGTACTGATAACTACGATGAGTTTCAAAATCCTTCTCTTGAGGGGAAATAAGAATCTCATCCCCATTAAGAGAATATGCTTGGATTTCAGATGTAGCCAAATAGTCCCTAGCCTGAATCGGATAAAAATAATAGGTTTGCCCATCACGTTCCGCAGTAAAAATGGCAGAATGATCTAGATAATCAAAAAAATCATCCTCATCGTTAAAGAGTCTAGCATTGACCCCGACATTCTCTGGATAGATACCATGCATCGATTCTTCCCAGAAAATATCCCTTGCAATTTTCGTATCCCAATCCTCACCTGAAAACTCAGAGTTCGCAAATAAATACGCCTTAGCCACTTCAATTTGGGTAAAAGCATTAATCACCCGTAAGTAGTTAGACTTTGAAACATCCAGCTGTACCTGACTCCCACAGATAAAAGCACCATATTCAGGGAAATGATGTAAGTCTGATTCAGTCACATTTCTACTCAAATTTAAATAATCCATCAACATCTGATAACGTGGATAAGCCACTGGACAATTCTCATTTTTATCCCAGTTGGGATGAATACCACAGCCAACAATAGCATGATTTGATTCAGCTAACTTCTTCTGGATTGCTTCCATATAAATACTAAAACGTTCTTCAACCTCTTGTATCGTTTCAGCCTTACCAAATGCAAACTCAATCGTAGTATAGGAAACTTCAAATAAAATAGCATCCTGACTTACTGGATCCACTAACTGAATAGGATTCCCAAAATCATCTACCTTTTCGACAATAAAATCAAAAGAAGAAACTAAATATCGAAATAAGTGCTTGATAACTTCAACATTTGTAGCATCCCCTTCCAAATTTGCAACAGGATATTCCAGCTCAATCCCAACAAACAATTCAGGATTTTCTTTAATATTTTTTAAATACCGATGTTTTAATAAATCGATAGAACGAGACATACTTCCCTACACTTTCATAATCTAAATAAAATTTGAATAACTATTATTATACCAAAAATAATATAAAAAGGAACGAAGATATACCACGTTCCTTAACTCTATACTATACCGGCGGTCGAGGCCGAACCGGCACGTCCTTGCGGACATTGGATTTTGAGTTCAATTCCTACATTTTTTAAAACTTATAACCTTAATTTAATAGTGTTTTAGAACTTTTGAACCTTGTAAAATAGACTCATTTTTCAAATTTTAGTAACTTTTTGGTAACTGAATAGAAATCTCAATTTGATGTTCACTACTATGAAAAAGATTTATAAAGAATCAATTAAATGGTATAATAACATCAATTCATAATATTGTTAAATCGGTTATAGTATATCAAACAATGTCTAAGTATTTAGACAAAATCATAAAAATCAAAACAAAGGAGTCATTAATGAACCGTCTTGAATCGTTAAGAATTAAAAATTATAAACATATCGGAGATTCTTATATAGGTTTTGATAAGCTTGAAAATCTCAATATCCTAGTTGGTCAAAACAATATCGGTAAATCCACATTATTACAATCAATAGAAATGCTAATTTCTGAGGATGTAACTAATCGGGAATTATCAACTGATACCATGTTAGAATTTGGTTTTTGCCCAACAGAAACCGAAATCAAAAATGTATTCAGGGAAGATACGTCTGGAGGTGAAATTGGTATTAATCATTTTACATTTGGGGCAAAATATATCAATGAATACATATCATTTGAATATCAGCCTATTAAAGCAATTGGCAAGGAGCAAATTACATTATCAAATATACCGGGAATTCCTCAAATTCAAATCACTTCTTATAAAAGAATAGATAATTTTAATTATTTAGCCAATAATTATTTAAACAATAATATTAGATGTCTAAAATTAATCAAATTATCAGCTGATAGAAATCTAGTTCCTGAAATACAAAATAGTAATCGAACAGTATCTGAAGATGGAACAGGTGCTACAAATTTATTGAGGCAATATCTAAATGTAGCTAACCTTCCTAACGAAGTTGTAGAAAACGATATTCTAAATGCGTTAAATCAAATTATGAAACCAGAAACCCATTTTGAAAGAATAATGTGTCAGGAAATCGAAACAACTGATGGCCCCAATTCCAAATGGGAAGTCCAATTAGTCAATGAAAATGGAAAAATTCCAATCTCAAATTCTGGTAGTGGGTTAAAGACCATTTTATTGGTCTTAATCAAGCTATTTTTAGAAACAAGAGAAACTACAAATTATAATTTCGAATCCCTTTTAACTAATACAGTCTTTATCTTTGAAGAATTGGAGAATAACTTGCATCCAGCAATACAAAGAAATTTATTTGAATTTTTATATCAGTGGGCTAAAGAAAATAATTCACAAATTTTTTTAACAACTCACTCTACTGTTCCAATAAATATGTTCAGTGGTAGAGACAACGTAACTTTGACTCATATCAAAAAAGAGAATAATCAAATTATTACTAATTCAGCGCTATCATTCATAGAGAATGAATATATATTAATGAGCTTAGGGGTACGAGCTAGTGACATACTACAATCCAATGCAGTAATTTGGGTTGAAGGTCCATCAGATAGAATTTATATAAATAAGTGGATTGAACTTTATTCAAAAGGAACTTTAAAAGAGAATATCCATTATCAAATTCTATTTTATGGTGGAAGACTACTTTCACATCTAACCGGAAAAGTGGATGAATCAAATGAGCTAATACAATTGTTTCGAGCTAATCTTCACTCTATTATTGTTATAGATAGTGATAAGACTGATTCTAAAAAAAGGATAAATCAAACTAAACTAAGAATTAAAAAAGAATTTATGCAAAATCAGGCTATTGTATGGATAACACAAGGAAAAGAAATTGAAAACTATCTGTCACGAAATATATTTAATAAAGTTTATAAAGTTAATAAACAGATTGGACAATATGAAAAAATTGATGATTTTTTAAATGAAAATAGTAGAAAGAAAAATATAGGGAAGTATTATGTTACTAATAAAGCATCTGAATCTATTTCAATTGCCAAGGAAATGACTCGAGAAGATATAAATATTTTAGATTTAGAAACACAGATTAGTACTATAGTTAAACAGATAAAAATTTGGAATGGTATACAATAAATGGTTAACACTAAAGAAAATTTAAGATTATAATTAATTCAAAATTGATTTTATTCTTTACCTTTTGTATCAAACAAAAAGAAAAACGTAATTCTTGAACTACACCCCAAAAGTTAGAAAGAAAAATCTAACTTTTGGGGTGCAATTCAAAAATAGAGTCTAACAAAATATAATAAATTTAACTTACATAAAAATTTCACAAAAAAAAGAGTTCATTATGACTAAAAAAACTGCATTGACTATTTTAAGTGCAAACTTCAACTTTTATAAGAGTAAAAATAATACAGACAAAAATCCTAAAAACATTGTAAAATTTTTACTGTCAAAAAATCGACCCAAACCCACATTTATAGCACTACAAGAGGTAGGTAATCGTCTTATAGATAACAATTTGAAAACTGATAAAAGTGTGACCATAGAGAAAATTGAAGAAATACTAAATGATAAAGGATACGGAGTCATACATCCTCTTCAAGATGGGAAACAACCAGTTAATACAAGACTATTTTATTTAAAAGAATCCATCGAAACCATTAAAGAATTACAACCTATTTACAATGATTATTATTGTAGACAAGCTGGAGGATTATTTGCAATAAATAGTAAAAGGCTTGAAATATTTTCACTACACTTTCCCCTCTATGGAAATGCTCCAGTTGATAAAAAAGAGATGTGGAATCATTATATTCAACTTGCTTCTTCTAAACAGAATGAATTTTACGACCATCTTATTTTAGCTGGTGACTTTAACGAAAGTATAGAAAATATAACAAAAAATATTAAGGGAACCACTTTATCTCACAAAATTGAAGAAATCTTAAAATATATGATAGATGCAAGTGATGAAGAAATTACTTACAAAGAAACAAACACAAAACTAGACCATATTTTTCTCTCTAATCATACTGAAATTTCTAACTTCGAAACTATCGAAAATAATTTTTCCGACCACAAAGCTTTATTAGTAAATTTTTTTATTTAAATGAAACTAAATATATAACATGAAATTTAATTAATATATATATGAATTTCCTATAGAAAGAATAAAATTTCATGAAAATAAAACTATAGGTACAAACAATAGTAATTTCTAGTAACTCAGACAAAACAACAAGATCAAAAAACCTTAATTTAATAGTGTTTTAGAACTTTTGAACCTTGTAAAATAGACTCATTTTTCAAATTTTAGTAACTTTTTGGTAACTGTTATATTGTGTAAAAAACATACTATTGAAAATTCTAAAAAGTAAGTAAAATTTATAAATAAAGAAAATATCTCTAAAAACTAAAGAAGATTGAGGAGTTAAAACGGACTTATGGTAAAATAGTAAGTAACAATATCCTCCAGGAGAAAAATGCATGGCTAATATAGAACCTTGGTTAAAAGCACTTAATTTCAATGAAATACAAAAAGATAATTTATTTGAATTAGAAATTAATAGTCACAAAATTGAAATTAATATAGGTGAGGAGAAAATCTCCTACCCAAATTTAAAAGAAATAGGAAGAGATACTACTACTAATTTCTCTTCAGAAGAAAATTTTGTAGTCTTAGATATAATTGTTGGACTATTAAAACAAGGATATCTTCCAAATCAAATTTCTATAGAAAAAGGTTATAAACTAGGTCATAATACGAAATCTGGAAATGCAGATGTTACAATTGATGATTATGAAGGAAATCCATTCTTAATCATCGAAGCCAAAACTTTCGGACCAGAATTTGATAAAGAATGGAAAAACACACTACTAGATGGAGGACAATTGTTTTCATATGAAAAACAAGAAAATAAAGCACAAGCTTTAGTTCTTTATGCTTCAAAAGTAATTGAATCTTCTATTGAGAGAATATACCATGTTATTCATTTAAAAGACAATGACGAATTTCTCGCCACAATAGATAATCCTAAATCATATAAAAATGCAAAAGGTGGAAATGATAAGTTTGAAGTTTGGCGTGATACCTATCAACAAGATTTTAGGACAACTGGGGTGCTAGAGCAAACAATTAAACCATTTGAAATAGGAAAAATAAAATCAACAGTTTCAGAATTAAAAGAAATCACACATGGTGAAGTTCAAAAAAAGTATAATCAGTTTGCAACAATTCTTAGAAAATACAATGTAGGAGGTCGGGAAAACGCATTTGATAAATTGGTTAATCTATTTTTAGCAAAGATTGTTGATGAAGAGCAAAATCAAGATGATTTAAAATTCAACTGGAAAGGAGTTGCTCACGATACATATTTTGACTTAGTTGATAGACTACAAAGGCTCTATCAAGTAGGTATGGAGAAGTTTTTAAACGAAAGAGTATCTTATGTTGCTGAGCAAGACATTGAGGATGCTTTCAGACTACGTAAAGACGCTGCTAAGGATGCCATTTTTAAATACTTTAAAGAACTAAAGTATTTTTCGAATAACGATTTTACATTCCTTGATGTTTACAACGAGCAACTATTTTATCAGAATTCTAGAATATTAGTTGAAGTTGTTCAAATGTTACAAGATATGAAATTAAAGACGGAGGAACAAAATCAATTTCTTGGAGACCTATTTGAAGGATTTTTAGATAATGGTGTAAAACAGTCAGAAGGCCAATTTTTTACTCCGTTACCTATCGTTAAGTTTATAGTATCAAGTTTACCACTTGAAAAAATTAATCAAAATACCAGCATTCCAAAAGTTATTGATTATGCAAGTGGTGCTGGACACTTCTTAAACGAGTATGCTGAACAAATAAAAAAATATGTTGATGAAACAAAACTACATGATTGTTATTCTGCAATTTATGGAATTGAGAAGGAATACCGTCTTTCTAAGGTTGCTAAAGTATCAGCTTTTATGTACGGTCAGGATAATATCAATATTATTTATGGAGACGCTTTGGATGAACAAAATCAAATTGAGGATAGTACATTCTCAGTTGTTGTTGCTAACCCTCCTTATTCCGTGAAAGGATTTTTAGAAACTTTATCTGAAAAACAACGTGAGAAATACAATTTAAGTTCTCATGTAGATAGATTAGAGACTAATAATAGTATTGAACTATTCTTTTTAGAGAGAGCTGAACAATTACTAAAATCTGAAGGAGTCGCTGGAATTATTGTTCCAAGCTCTGTATTATCAAATGGGGGACTTTATGCAAAAGCAAGAAAAAGATTACTAGAAAATTTTGAGATTATTGCTATTGCAGAATTTGGTTCAAAAACATTTGGTTCTACTGGAACAAATACAATTGCTTTCTTCTTACGTAAAAAGAAATACCCACCAAATGAAGCAGATAATTATAGATATGCTATAGAACGTTGGTTTAATAACACTGATGTAGAAACAAGTGATATCTCTATTGTTCAAAACTATTGTGAAACTGTGGGGTTAAACTATGATTTATACTGCGAATTGCAGACAAATGAGTTTAAAAATCTTTTAGAAGTTGAATTATTTCAAGAGTATAAAGAAGTTTTTGAAAAATCTAGTATTGCTAAGAATATTAGAAAAAAAAGAATTACTAAAAAGTATACTGAAGATAATAGAAAATCAGAGTATCAAAAAGTATTTTATGGGTTTATAAAAGAACTCGAACAAGAAAAAGTATTCTACTTTGCATTAGCAAAATCACAGCAAAATAACGTCATCATTGTAAAATCTTCGACCGATAATACTGAAATAAAGAGATTTTTAGGATATGAATGGTCTAAAAGAAAGGGACAGGAAGGAATAAAATATTTAGGCGCTACTATTTCTGTTGAAGAAATGGAGGTGTCTAAAAATCAGGCTATAAATAGTATTCAAACTCCTTTATTTAATCCTATTGACTTGGAAGATGACTCAAAAATTAATACCATTATTCGTAATAACTTTAATAATGAATCATTGACTATTCCAAGTGAATTGAAAGAGTTTGTATCAGCTATATCTTTAATTGATATGCTTGATTTTACGCAGACTAGTTTTGATGCACAAATTAAAACTAACCTGGAAAGAAAAATTGAGATATCAAGTAAGTATCCCGTGGAAAAAATTTCAAAATCTGAATTAGGTATTGAAATTATCAAGGGTGTAACTTTTGATAAAAATAAACAGAGTACGGAAGAAACAAGTGTTCAGGTATTAACATCAGATAATATTACAACCGATGGTCGTCTTGAGATAAAAAAAATAATAAATATCAATCCCTCTGTTATTTTTGATAACGATAAAAAGCTAAGGAAAAATGATATATTTATGACTCTTTCCAGCGGTAGTAAAAAACATGTGGGAAAAGTAGCGTTTATTGATAATGATACTGAATATTATGCTGGTGGTTTTATGGGAATAATTCGTATTAATAGCACATCTATATTACCGAAGTACTTATTTGAACTTTTAAATTCATCTAAATATCGTGAAATCATTCAAAATGAAAGCAGTGGCTCAAATATTAATAATCTATCAAATGCGATTACACAAATTAAGATTCCAGTACCTCCTACTGATATCCAAGAACAAATTATTTCTGAAGTTGATAAATTGGACGAACAGTATCAAAATTCAAGAATGAAGATAGAAGATTACCGCAAACAAATTATTAAAATCTTTGAATCCCTTGATGTTCTAGGGGGGGGAGATATATAGATTATCTTCTAATGATTTTACTCTAATGATAGGAAAACGAGTGCTAAATAAAGAACTAACAGAAGAAGGGATTCCTGTTTATTCTGCAAATGTGTTTGAACCATTGGGTTTGATTGATAAGGATATTATTAAGGACTTCAGCAAACCATCAATATTATGGGGTATTGATGGGGACTGGATGGTAAATACTATTCCTGCAAATCTTCCATTTTACCCAACAGACCATGCAGGAGTTCTAAGAATAAATACTGATAAAATTCATTATCGTTACTTAGCTCATAAGTTGGAACAAGAAGGTACTAGGGAAGGTTTTTCAAGAAGTTATCGTGCATCCATTGGTCAAATTGAAAAATTAACTGTCATTATTCCACCTATCAAGCAACAAAATGAAGCCATTTTAAAAATTGAGGAAATTGAGAATTTAATAAAAAAAGAAGAAAAAATAATTAACATAATCGAAAATCAAAAAATAGAGATTATAAATAATTTTTTGATTTAATCTATGCTATCAGTTTACGTTCTTAAGGCAAATTTCTTCTATATTCTCAATTAACACTGATGACTCAAAAATAAAAAAGGTAGTAAGATTTTAACTTGCTACCTTTTTATACTACTACAGTTGACAAAGAGCCGTTTAAGTAACTTTGAAACAAAAACTAATTGAGAAAATAAAAAAACAAGGTCCAAAAACCTTGTCTTTATTACTATACCGGCGGCCGGGGTCGAACCGGCACGTCCTTGCGGACACTGGATTTTGAGTCCAGCGCGTCTGCCAATTCCGCCACGCCGGCAAATAGTAACTGGGGTAGCTGGATTCGAACCAACGCATGAGGGAGTCAAAGTCCCTTGCCTTACCGCTTGGCTATACCCCAATAATATAAAATAGGCGAGTGATGGGGATCGAACCCACGCATGCCAGAGCCACAATCTGGTGTGTTAACCACTTCACCACACCCGCCAAAATTCTATTAACACGGGCAGTAGGAATTGAACCCACACTGAAGGTTTTGGAGACCTTAGTTCTACCTTTAAACTATGCCCGTAAAATGGAAGGGGAGGGATTCGAACCCCCGAACCCGAAGGAGCGGATTTACAGTCCGCCGCGTTTAGCCTCTTCGCTACCCTTCCAAAATATATAAATGGCGCGAGACGGAATCGAACCGCCGACACATGGAGCTTCAATCCATTGCTCTACCAACTGAGCTACCGAGCCTTATTGCGGGAGCAGGATTTGAACCTACGACCTTCGGGTTATGAGCCCGACGAGCTACCGAGCTGCTCCATCCCGCGTTAATGAAAAAGGAGGATGTGGGATTCGAACCCACGCACGCTTTTACACGCCTGACGGTTTTCAAGACCGTTCCCTTCAGCCGGACTTGGGTAATCCTCCAAAATAGTCCGTACGGGATTCGAACCCGTGTTACCGCCGTGAAAAGGCGGTGTCTTAACCCCTTGACCAACGGACCAAACTTTATGGGCACGAGTGGACTCGAACCACCGACCTCACGCTTATCAGGCGTGCGCTCTA
>NZ_CAUQCP010000042.1:0-18592 GCF_963516575.1 uncultured Streptococcus sp. | reverse complement strand
TTTCAATCTCTGCTAGCAAATCAGCAGACAAGTTTAATTCATTAAATTTCACGTTATTCTTCTTTCTAAAGGTGGTGCGAAGCCACCCTATAGGGCTTAGTTTATACTTTTCTTTTTATGACGTATTTTCATATACTGGATACAAAATCGTGTTGCTTCTTTTCCACAAAAGAAAAGTACTGTTTTCTTTGCAACCTATCTAGTATAACACAAGAGAGAAGCAAAAGATAGCCAAATCCATCGATAATATCATGTAAACGATTTTTCTGAGAAAGTAAGGCTATAATTTCCACTATTTCATAAACTTTTTTAAAGCGTAGCAGAATTGTGCAAAAGTTTTTTTCTTGTGCTAGAATGAAATGCGAATAGGAGGAAGATAAATGTTAACTTATGATTTAATCGTTATCGGATTTGGTAAAGCTGGTAAAACACTAGCTGGTAAATTGGCTTCAGCTGGCAAAAAAGTTGCCCTCGTTGAACGTAGCAAAGCTATGTACGGTGGAACTTGTATCAACATTGGTTGTATCCCAACTAAGACTTTGCTTGTTGCTGCTGAGAAAGACTTGTCTTTTGAAGAAGTGATTGCTACCAAAAACACTATCACTGGTCGCCTCAACGGTAAAAACTATGCGACTGTTGCTGGTACAGGTGTCGATATCTTTGATGCGGAAGCTCACTTCCTTTCAAATAAAGTCATAGAAATCCAAGCTGGTGATGAAAAGAAAGAACTGACTGCTGAAACAATCGTCATCAACACTGGTGCTGTTTCAAACATCTTGCCAATCCCTGGACTTGCTACAAGCAAAAACGTCTTTGACTCAACAGGTATTCAAAACTTGGACAAATTGCCTGAAAAACTTGGAATTCTTGGTGGAGGAAATATCGGTCTTGAATTTGCTGGTCTTTACAACAAACTTGGAAGCAAGGTTACAGTTCTAGATGCCTTGGATACTTTCCTACCTCGTGCAGAACCTTCCATCGCAGCTCTTGCTAAGCAATATATGGAAGAAGACGGCATTGAATTGCTTCAAAACATCCGTACTACTGAAATCAAAAACGACGGTGACCAAGTCCTTGTCGTAACTGAAAACGAAACTTACCGTTTCGATGCCCTTCTCTACGCAACTGGACGCAAACCAAATGTAGAACCACTTCAACTTGAAAATACAGATATTGAACTTACTGAACGTGGTGCTATTAAAGTAGACAAACATTGTCAAACAAACGTTCCCGGTGTCTTTGCGGTTGGAGATGTCAACGGTGGCCTTCAATTTACATACATTTCACTTGATGACTTCCGTGTTGTCTACAGCTACCTTGCTGGAGATGGCAGCTACACACTTGAAGACCGTCTCAATGTACCAAATACTATGTTCATCACACCTGCCCTTTCACAAGTTGGTTTGACTGAAAGCCAAGCAGCTGATTTGAAACTTCCATACGCCGTTAAGGAAATTCCTGTTGCAGCAATGCCTCGTGGTCACGTAAACGGAGATCTTCGCGGAGCCTTCAAAGCTGTTGTCAATACTGAAACAAAAGAAATTCTTGGAGCAAGCATCTTCTCAGAAGGTTCTCAAGAAATCATTAACATCATCACTGTTGCTATGGACAACAAGATTCCTTACACTTACTTCACAAAACAAATCTTCACTCACCCAACCTTGGCTGAGAACTTGAATGACTTGTTTGCGATTTAAGTTGAGATTTAATCGTATCGAACAGCCCTCCGAGGGCTGTTTTCATTTCTGCGAAATCTCATACTCTTCGAAAATCTCTTCAAACCACGTCAGCTTCACCTTGCCGTATATATATGTGACTGACTTCGTCAGTCTTATCTACAACCTCAAAGCAGTACTTTGAGCAACCTGCGGCTAGCTTCCTAGTTTGCTCTTTGATTTTCATTGAGTATCAAATCTGTCTTTTCCCTCTTTTATGATATAATAGAAACATGAACTTAAAAACTACTTTGGGTCTTCTTGCTGGGCGTTCTTCCCACTTCGTTTTAAGCCGTCTTGGCCGTGGAAGTACGCTCCCAGGAAAAGTCGCCCTTCAATTTGATAAAGATATTTTACAAAACCTAGCTAAGAACTACGAGATTGTCGTGGTCACTGGAACCAACGGAAAAACCCTGACAACTGCCCTCACTGTCGGTATTTTAAAAGAGGTTTATGGTCAGGTTCTGACCAACCCAAGCGGTGCCAACATGATTACAGGAATTGCGACAACCTTCTTAACAGCCAAATCTTCTAAAACTGGGAAAAATATTGCCGTCCTAGAGATTGACGAAGCAAGTCTATCTCGTATCTGTGACTATATCCAGCCAAGCTTATTTGTTATTACTAATATTTTCCGTGACCAGATGGACCGCTATGGTGAGATTTACACAACTTACAAGATGATTTTGGATGCTATTCGTAAAGTGCCTACTGCCACTGTTCTCCTTAATGGAGACAGTCCACTTTTCTACAAGCCAGCTATTCCAAATCCTGTACAGTATTTTGGTTTTGATTTGGAGAAAGGCCCAGCCCAACTGGCTCACTATAATACCGAAGGAATCCTCTGCCCTGACTGCCAAGGCATCCTCAAATATGAGCATAATACCTATGCAAACTTAGGTGCCTATATCTGTGAAGGCTGCGGATGTAAACGTCCTGATCTCGACTATCGCTTGACAGAACTAGTTGAGTTGACCAACAATCGCTCTCGCTTTGTCATTGACGGACAAGAATACGGTATTCAAATCGGTGGACTCTACAATATCTACAACGCCCTAGCTGCGGTTGCCATCGCCCGTTTCCTTGGTGCAGATTCACAACTCATCAAGCAGGGATTTGATAAGAGCCGTGCTGTCTTTGGACGCCAAGAAACCTTCCATATCGGTGACAAGGAATGTACCCTTGTCTTAATTAAAAATCCAGTCGGTGCGACCCAAGCTATCGAAATGATTAAACTAGCACCTTATCCATTTAGTCTATCTGTCCTCCTTAATGCCAACTATGCAGACGGTATTGATACCAGCTGGATCTGGGATGCTGATTTTGAACAAATCACTGACATGGACATTCCCGAAATCAACGCTGGAGGTGTTCGCCATTCTGAAATCGCACGTCGTCTACGAGTGACGGGCTATCCTGCTGAGAAAATCACTGAAACAAGTAGTCTGGAACAAGTTCTTAAGACCATTGAGAACCAAGACTGCAAGCATGCTTATATCCTGGCTACCTATACTGCTATGCTTGAATTCCGCGAACTGCTGGCTAGTCGTCAGATTATTAGAAAGGAGATGAACTAATGGTTTATACTTCACTTTCCTCAAAAGATGGCATTTACCCTTATCAGCTCAACATTGCCCACCTCTACGGTAACCTCATGAATACCTACGGGGACAATGGAAACATCCTCATGCTCAAATATGTGGCTGAAAAACTAGGGGCCCATGTGACGATTGACATCGTTTCACTGCATGATGATTTTGATGAAAACCACTACGACATCGCCTTTTTCGGTGGCGGTCAAGACTTTGAACAAAGTATTATTGCAGACGACCTACCTGCCAAAAAAGAAAGCATTGACAACTACATCCAAAACGACGGTGTGGTTCTGGCTATCTGCGGTGGTTTCCAACTATTGGGTCAATATTATATTGAAGCTTCAGGGAGACGTATCGAAGGGCTAGGTGTCATGGGCCACTACACCCTCAACCAGACCAATAACCGTTTTATCGGTGACATCAAGATTCACAATGAAGATTTCGATGAAACCTACTATGGTTTTGAAAATCATCAGGGCCGTACCTTCCTCTCAGATGACCAAAAACCGCTGGGACAGGTTGTCTATGGAAATGGAAATAACGAAGAAAAGGTCGGCGAAGGGGTTCATTATAAGAATGTCTTTGGTTCCTACTTCCACGGACCTATCCTCTCTCGTAATGCCAATCTAGCTTATCGCCTAGTCACTACTGCCCTCAAGAAAAAGTACGGACAGGACATCCAACTCCCTGCCTATGAGGACATTCTTAGCCAAGAAATCGCTGAAGAATACAGCGATGTTAAAAGCAAGGCAGACTTTTCTTAAACCAAGGAAAACTCTATCAAAGAACTCCGCCATCATATCGGAGTTCTTTTTGTCTGTTCTTTTACCCTTCTCCCTTGCATTTTCTCTCTTTTTTTGCCAAAATAGAGGGGTAGAAAGAAGGTAGCATATGTCTAAATTACAACAAATCGTAACATATCTTGAATCAGAAAAACTAGACGTCGCTGTCGTATCTGACCCCGTCACAATCAATTACCTCACTGGCTTTTACAGTGATCCCCATGAACGCCAAATGTTCCTTTTTGTCCTAGCGGATCAGGAACCCCTCCTCTTTGTCCCAGCCCTTGAGGTTGAGCGTGCAAGCAGCACTGTTTCCTTCCCAGTTGTGGGCTATGTGGATTCTGAAAACCCATGGCAAAAAATGAAACATGCTCTTCCACAACTTGACTTCAAACGTGTCGCTGTTGAGTTTGACAATCTCATCTTGACCAAATACCATGGCTTGAAAATAGTCTTTGAAACTGCTGAATTTGAAAACCTCACTCCTCGTATCCAACGCATGCGCCTCATCAAATCAGCTGACGAAGTGCAAAAAATGATGGTTGCAGGTCTCTATGCGGACAAGGCTGTTAAGGTTGGTTTTGATAATATTTCTCTTGATAAGACAGAGACAGATATCATCGCCCAAATCGACTTTGCCATGAAACGTGAAGGCTATGAAATGAGTTTTGATACCATGGTCTTGACTGGTGATAACGCTGCAAATCCGCACGGCATTCCAGCAGCTAATAAGGTCGAAAATAACGCCCTTCTCCTCTTTGACCTAGGGGTTCTGGTCAACGGTTATGCGTCAGATATGACTCGTACAGTCGCTGTCGGTAAGCCAGACCAGTTCAAGAAAGATATTTACAACTTAACCCTTGAAGCCCAACAAACAGCTATTGACTTTATCAAGCCAGGAGTGACTGCCCATGAAGTGGACCGCGCTGCCCGTGAGGTCATCGAAAAAGCTGGTTACGGTGAGTACTTCAACCACCGTCTTGGTCACGGTATCGGTATGGATGTCCACGAATTCCCATCTATCATGGAAGGAAACGACATGATCATCGAAGAAGGCATGTGCTTCTCCGTTGAACCAGGTATCTATATCCCTGGTAAAGTCGGTGTCCGTATCGAAGACTGCGGTGTTGTCACTAAGAATGGATTTGACCTCTTTACAAGCACCAGCAAAGACTTGCTTTATTTTGATTAAAATTATACAAAAAAGTTAGCTCGAACAGCTAACTTTTTACTTTATCTTCTTGATGCTTTGGTTCAAAATAAATCCGACAATCATCCCCACTGTATTTTGGAAAAAGTTGGGAAGAATTTCAGGTAGGGCTGCAGCCCAGCCATTCATCAATGTAGAACCCAAGGCGTAACCCCCTACCATGGCAACAGTTGCTAAGATAAGACCTAGCCACTGAGTTTTTCCTTTAAATCCTGCGAAAAATCCCTGCAAGCCATGGTTGACCAAGCTAAAGAACATCCACTGAGGATAGCCTGATAAGAGGTCAATCAAGAAACCTGCTAGTCCTCCGACTACAGCCCCTTCACGACTACCAAAGTAGAAGGCCGTAAAGAAGACACCCGCATCTAAAAGAGTTAGAATGCCTGTCGGTGTTGGAAT
The DNA here is from genome assembly GCF_963516575.1 of uncultured Streptococcus sp. Taxonomy (GTDB): domain Bacteria; phylum Bacillota; class Bacilli; order Lactobacillales; family Streptococcaceae; genus Streptococcus. The sequence continues at coordinate 12,891 of NZ_CAUQCP010000042.1, read as the reverse complement.
TTTTAAGAAATAGCCTAGAACCACAGAGAGGGCGGTTAATAGGGATACAAGGGCGATTTTAGTTGTTTTGCTTTGCTTCATATTGTCTTACTCCATACTGATCTGCTTGTGCAATGGCACGATAAACGAAAGCCTTAGAGCTTTCTACTGCTGGTAAAAGTTCATCACCTTTAACCAAGTGACTGGCAATGCTAGAGGCAAAGGTACAACCTGCACCAGCATTTTGCCCTTGAATGACAGGATTTTCTAGGACTGTAAAGTTTTGTCCATCATAAAAGACATCTACAGCCTTGTCCTGACTAAGGCGATTGCCTCCCTTGATAATGACTGCTGGCGCTCCTAAGTCATGCAATTTCTGCGCTGCAACCTTCATATCTTCAAGGGTTTTAATCTCTTGATCTGCTAGTAATTCTGCTTCAGGAAGATTAGGTGTAATCACACTGACATGAGGGAAAAAGCGAATCAACTCTTGACAGAGTTCACTAACTGCTACGTCGTGCGTTTCCTTGCAGACCAAGACAGGATCCAGAACCACAGGCACTCCTGGGCGTTGCTTGATAAAGTCCAATGCCTTCTCAGCTACGCTGACAGTTGGTAGAAGACCGATCTTAATCCCTGCAAATTCCACATCACGCAAGCTATCTAATTCATGTTGAAAAATGGTATCGTCAGTTGGAAAGACTTCAAAACCTTTTTCTGTCAAGGCTGTCAAACAAGTCACTGCTACAAAGCCATGCAAGCCGTTCAAGGTATAGGTAGCCAAATCAGCTGACAGTCCACCACCACTAAAAATATCATTTCCAGAAAGTGCTAAAATACGATTATTCTTCATAACGAATCTCCTTTAAATACAAACCATTCGGTGCTGCAGTGGGACCTGCAAGTTGCCTGTCCTTTTTCTCCAAAATCAGGTCAATCTGCTCTACTGGCATGCGGTTATTGCCGATTTTGAGCAGTGTCCCCACCATATTGCGAATCTGCTTATACAAGAAACCATTTCCTGAAAAGGTAAAGGTCAAAAATTGTCCTGTCTCATCAACCCTGAGACTAGCTTCTGTGATGGTGCGAACCTTATCCTCCACACTGGTTCCAGAAGCTGTAAAGCCTGTGAAATCGTGGGTTCCCTCTAGCTTTTTGATAGCCTCCTGCATCCGATCCACATCTAGTGGGTAGGGAAAGTGGGTGGCATAGTGACGGCGCATGGGATTTTTGGGACGTCCTCTATCCACAATAAACTCATAGGTCTTGCTGTGCTTGGCATAACGGCAATGAAAATCATCTGCCACAAGCTCAATCGAAACCACATCAATATCTTCAGGGGACTGGGTGTCAAGAGCAAAGCGAAGTTTCTCCTCATCCATTTGATAAGGCAGGTCAAAATGAATGACCTGTCCCAGAGCATGAACCCCACTATCTGTCCTACCAGCACCGTGAACAGTAATAGCTTGCCCCTTATTCAATCTAGTCAAGGTTTTTTCAATTTCCTCCTGAACGCTACGCGCATGAGGCTGGCGCTGAAAACCAGCGAAGGCGTAACCATCATAGGAAATAGTTGCTTTGTATCTTGTCATAATTTCTATTCTATCAAGAAATTAGTCTATAGACAAGGTTCTAAAACAAATACTGTCTGGGTACAAAAATCTCATACTCTTCGAAAATTCCTTCAAACCACGTCAGCTTCACCTTGCCGTAGATATGGTTACTGACTTCGTCAATTCTATCCACAACCTCAAAACAGTGTTTTGAACAACCTGCGGCTAGCTTTCTAGTTTGCTCTTTGATTTTCATTGAGTATCAAAAGAAAAACTTAGGAAACCAATCCTAAGCTCTCTTTTGAAGTAGGTACATGACAAAGATAGAGGTTGCAATCAACCAAGATCCTAAGATACTAAAGACCATCATCCCATTGTGAGTTAGTAAGCCAATTGCACCTAGAACAAATGGGGTCGTAAAGGCTCCAAAACTACAGCCTAAAACCGCAAATGAAGTTGCTTGATTGAGGAGTTTAGCTGGAATTCGTTCAGAGACAAGTTGAAAAACTGTCGTCAAAGCTACACTGTAGGCAAATCCAGCCAAAATACTTCCTGCCACTACCACCCACAAGGATGGAGACAGGGCAATCACAATTTGCCCTAAGCCAAAGGTAATACCAGACCAGAGGAGCAACTTTTCCTTAAAGATAGAAATCAAGAAAGAAAAACTCACCCCAGCCACAATCCCGATCAACTGCATGACACTAAGAACAAAACTAGATAACTGGGCATCCCCTAGTCCTCTCTCCACCATCAAACTTGGAATACGGATGGTAATAGCTGTATTGGTACAAACTACAACCGCCGCTTCAATAGCTAGGATAAAAATCAAGCCTTTCATTTCCCCAGTTAAGCGACTTGCTTCCTTCGCTTTTTTCTTAACTTCTTTCTTTTCCTTTCCATAAGGGACAAAGAGCAGATAAAGGGTCAGCACCAAAAATCCAGCACTATATGCTAGGAAGGTAGCTGTCCAACCAAAGGCCAACAACTGACCGACTGCCAAGGTAATGAGAGAAGCCCCAACGACCTCTGCAGAACCGCGTAACCCTAGCATCTGAATTCTCGTTTTTCCTTGATAACGTTCACTGATAATAGAAATGGCCTTAGCATTGATCATCCCAACACCTAAACCAAAAAGAATCCGTGTTCCAAAGACAAAGGGATAGGCTTGATACCAAAAGGGTGCTGTTCCACTCAGTGATAAAATCAGCAATCCCAAACTAATCTGTAATCGCTCAGGAAATATTTTTTCTAAGAAACCATTTAGTAGTAACATAATCATGATCCCAAAGGATGGCAAGCTCGCCAAGAGCTCAATTTGTTCCTTAGGATAACCTTGATAATAGTCAAACATGGCTGGCAGGGCACTCGAGATGGAAAAGGATGTAATCAAAACGAGGGAGAGAGCCAAAATACTGGCCCGTTCTAAAAATTGTTTCATGAAATCTCTTTCTATATTTTCTCTTAATCTTCTGTCTCTTTTGATAGTTATCAAACAAGCAAGAAAAGAAGAAGCCTCTTTAGTGTGCAGACTCCTTCTTAAACTCGAAAATGAATCCCTTGTATCTTAGGATGACTTTCTCTTGATTTGCTTGATAAAGTAGAAGATAAATCCTGCTAGCATATAGGCAACAAAGATAATCAGACACCACTTGAACACGACATCCCAACCCTTATTCACATTCAAAAAGAAGTAAGGGAAAGGACTGACCTTAGAATTGGGGATGTCTAATTTCAGTACCAAGCCATTAAAAAGAGCAAAAATCATATACAGCAAGGGTAAAATCGTCCACACAACTGGATCCCAAATCTTGTATTGACCCTGTTTGTCAAAAAAGAGGGTATCTGCTAAAAACCAAAGGGGAACGATATAGTGGCAAAGGAAATTTTCCAGAGTATAGAAATTAGTCGCAATGGGTGCTAAAAGGAAATGGTAAATCACACAGGTAATCATGATACTCATAGTGACCCCACCTTTTAAGCGCAAGAGACTTGGCCTTTGCCAGTTTTCACCTAAACGGCTCATAACCTTTAGGAGATAGAGCGTAAAAATCGCTACTAACAGATTTGACAGAACCGTATAATAGAGAAGCATCCCAAATCCGCCATGCTTGGCGATTTCAAGATAAACTCCCGTAAAAGCCGCTAGAAACAAGAAGATACGGCTATAAAATACAAATTTATAGTGTTTTGACATGCTTAAATTTTCTTCACAAACTCTGATTTGAGTTTCATAGCACCAAAGCCATCAATCTTACAGTCGATATTGTGGTCGCCTTCTACGATGCGGATATTTTTCACGCGCGTTCCTTGTTTCAAATCTTTTGGCGCACCTTTTACTTTCAAGTCCTTGATGAGGGTTACTGTATCACCATCAGCCAATTTATTTCCGTTGGCATCGATAGCAACAAGGCCCTCTTCTACTTCTGCAACTTCAGCAGGATTCCACTCATGAGCACACTCTGGGCAAACCAGTAGGGCACCGTCTTCGTAGACATACTCTGAGTTACATTTTGGACAATTTGGTAAGTTGTTCATGGTTTCTCCTTATCATCATTCACTATTCTTTGAAAATCAAAATTTCTCGAACAGCAACTATTATACCTTAAAATCAGCATTTTGACAAATTTAGAAAAAACCGATATCCATCTATCGGCTTTTCTACATTTACATTCTTTTTTCAGCTTCTGCTTTAATTTTTTCAACTACTTCTTGAATGTTCAAGCCTGTTGTATCAAGGTAGACAGCATCCTCTGCTTGTTTGAGAGGCGATGTTTCACGATGACTATCCTTGTAGTCACGCGCAGCAATCTCCTCTTTGAGGGTTTCAAGGTCTGTTTCAATTCCCTTAGCGATATTTTCCTTGTAACGACGCTCTGCTCTCTCATCAACAGAAGCTACTAGGAAAATTTTCAATTCTGCTTGTGGCAATACAACAGTTCCAATGTCGCGACCGTCCATGACAATCCCACCTTGCTGGGCAATCTCTTGCTGGAGAGAAACTAGTTTCTCACGTACTTCAGGAATTGCTGCAATAGCAGAAACATGATTGGTCACTTCATTTTCACGGATAGGATGGGTAATATCCACATCTCCTACAAAGACAAGCTGCTCCCCAGTTTCTGAACGTCCAAAACTAATTGGATGCTGGTCCAACAAGGCTAGAAGTGCTTCAACTTCTTCTACTCCTAACTGGTTCTTGAGAGCCATATAGGTCGCTGCGCGATACATGGCACCTGTATCAAGGTAAGTATAACCAAAATCCTTGGCAATAATCTTTGCGACTGTACTCTTACCACTGGAAGCAGGACCATCAATAGCAATTTGAATTGTTTTCATATCAACTCCTATTTGATTTTAACAACATCACCTGGATTAGCAAACCAAGATCCTGTAGCCATGTGCCCAGGATTCAAGGCCTCTAACTGAGCAATCGAAATCCCCGCGCGAGCTGCAATAGCTGCTTCTCCTTCTCCAGCCAAGACTTTTGTCGTCCCTTCTGGATCTGTTGAATGTTCTGAGCTACTAGATGACTCTTCCTTTCCCTCTGAACTAGAAGATACCTGCTCTGAACTACTAGAAGATGAAACCTGTACTACATTTGCATCAGAATCGTGAAAATCTTTCAAGGCTGCCGTGCGATTGCTCCCACCCGATGAAAGATAGATAAGAACAATGATCATCACGACTACAATCACAAAGAAAATACTTGCTAAGATAGTTAAGATACGGTTAGCAACGACTCCTCCGCCTTGTTCTCTCTTACGACGTTGTATTCTTGTTTCTTCTTGATTCTCATAAATATCTTCTTGCCACGGTTCTTTTGCCATACCTTACTCCTTGTTTTTTTTTACTTTTCTTATTACAATATAAATATGAAAATCACACTTATACCTGAACGTTGCATTGCCTGTGGGCTTTGCCAAACTTATTCTGATTTATTTGATTATCACGATAATGGAATCGTGCGTTTTTACGATGACCCTGACCAACTAGAAAAAGAAATCTCTCCTAGCCAGGACGTCATAGAAGCTGTTAGAAACTGTCCGACACGTGCCTTGATTAAAGATTAACTATAATATCGACAAGAACGTTCCACTCCTTCTAGTTTAGCATATTTCCATGCAAAATTATAGTCTTTTCACTTTATTTTTTTCTGTAAAATCAGGAAGGTCACTTTTTTCTTTGATAAGATAAAGTGGTCTTTTTTTAGTCTCTAGATAAATCTTACTAATATACTTGCCTAGAATCCCAATGGTCAAGAGTTGAATGCCTCCTAGAAAGAGAATGACAGCCATCAGAGAGGTCCAACCTGATGTTGGATTGCCCAGAATGAGGGTCCGAACCACAACAAAAAAGGTCATTAGTAGAGAAATAAAACAAGATAGGAGACCAGCTACGAAGGCTATAATCAAAGGAAAATCTGAAAAATTAACAATCCCTTCAATGGAGTAGAAAAAGAGTTGCCTAAAACTCCAACTGGTCTTGCCAGCCTGCCTTTCGACATTTGGATAGTCCAGATAGTAGGTTTTAAACCCCACCCAGGCAAAGAGCCCCTTTGAAAAACGATTGGACTCGGTCAAAGCTAAAATGGCATCGACTACAGACCTTCTCATCATGCGAAAATCACGGACACCTGACGGCAGGGCTACTGGACTGATTTTTTGCATGAGACGGTAAAAGATGTCAGCACAGAAACTGCGAAAGAAGGGTTCTCCCTCCCGACTAGTTCTCCGTGTTCCAACGCAGTCCAAATCTGCATTCTGATCTAGTAAGGCTTTCATATCAAGCAACATACTAGGAGGATCTTGGAGGTCTGCATCCATTACCACCACCAGATCTCCTGTCGCATATTGCAAACCTGCATACAGAGCCGCTTCTTTCCCAAAATTTCGAGAGAAAGAAAGATAATGCACTGCCGGATTTTGCTCCCGATAGGCCTTTAAGAGTTCCAAGGTCCCATCACTTGATCCATCATCGACAAAGACATACTCGATTTCTGCTTCCAAATCTGGAAGTAAAGCTTCCAAAGCCTGATAAAAAAGAGGAAGTACTTCCTCTTCGTTTAAACAGGGGACAATGATTGATATCACCATCTTAGTCTTCAAATCCATTTGGATGCTTGCTTTGCCAACGCCATGCGTCTTCACACATTTGGGTGATGTCTAGTTCTGCTTCCCAGCCTAGTTCTGCTTTAGCTTTTGCAGGGTCTGAGTAGCAGGCTGCGATATCCCCTGGGCGACGGTCTGCAATGCGATAAGGAATCGGACGTCCCACTGCTTTTTCCATGTTTTGGATAATTTCAAGAACAGAATAGCCTTTACCTGTTCCAAGGTTATAAACGTTTAGACCTGAACCCTTTTGGATTTTTTTCAGAGCTGCAACGTGACCTTTAGCCAAATCGACAACGTGGATATAGTCACGAACACCAGTTCCGTCTTCCGTATCGTAATCATCTCCAAACACTTGCACTTGCTCTAATTTTCCAACGGCTACTTGAGTCACATATGGTAAGAGGTTATTTGGAATACCGTTTGGATTTTCTCCCAAATCACCACTCTCATGGGCTCCAATTGGGTTAAAGTAACGAAGCAAGACCACATTCCATTCTGAGTCTGCCTTGTAGATATCCGTCAAAATTTCCTCTAGCATAAGCTTAGTGCGACCGTATGGGTTGGTCACTGAAAGTGGGAAATCTTCCAAGATTGGCACTGTATGAGGATCTCCGTAAACTGTCGCAGAAGAACTGAAAATGATATTTTTACAGTTGTTTTCTTCCATGACCTTCAAAAGACTAACAGTTCCAGCGATATTATTGTCATAATAGGCAAGAGGAATACGAGTAGATTCACCAACAGCCTTCAAACCAGCAAAATGAATGACACCTGTTGGTTCTTCTTGCTTGAAAATATCTCTGAGGGTGTCAGTATCACGGATATCTGCCTCATAGAAAGGCACTTCAACTCCTGTTATTCTTTCAACAACTTCTAAACTTTTACGGTTGCTGTTGACAAGGTTATCCACCACAACAACCTGATGACCTGCTTGGATTAACTCAATAACAGTGTGAGTTCCTATAAAACCTGCTCCACCTGTTACCAAAATCTTTTCTTGCATCTTCTTTCCTCGATTCTCGGATTTTTTCTTATTTTACCATTTTTGATAGGGAATGTCATTTACCATCCTAGAGGTGGCTAAAATTTCAGTAAAATCTTATTCACTTTTTACTCGTTTGACATAGTTTTCAATTGGGTAGTTTACTGGGTCCAGGGTCAACTCCTTATCTTGGATCAGTTGGGCTAAATGGTAACCAATGACAGGACCAGTTGTGAGGCCTGATGAACCTAGGCCACTGGCTGCATAGACACCTGCTAAATCAGGTACTTGCCCAAAAAACGGGGAGAAATCACTGGTATAGGCACGGATTCCCACACGTTCACCTGATGATTTCGCTTCTGCTAGAGTTGGGTAGTGAGAAAAGGCTGCCTCCTCCATTTGTTGGAGCAAGTTTTCATCTACTGTCAAATCAAAACCCATGTCATTTTCATGGGTAGCGCCTAAGGACAATTTCCCACCTGCAAAAGGAATCAAATCCCATTCCCCCTCTGGCATAACAACAGGGTAAGCTTCCATGTCTTGGGCAAGCTGATAATCTCGGAGTTGTCCTTTTTGAGGACGAACATCTACTTCATAACCTAAAGGCTCTAACAGGTGTCCCAGCCAAGCTCCCGTCGCCAAAATAACCTGATCAAACACCTCTTCGCCAATCTGGTAACCTGATGCTAAAGGTGTCAGACTCACTTTTTCTTTGACCAGCTTGACCTGACTGGCTTCTAGCAAACGAGTCACTAAGAGTTGGCCATCTACTCTCGCTCCACCAGAAGCGTAGAGCAGGCGGTCGAATCCCTGCAAGCCAGAGAATAATCCATTAGCTGAGGCTTGATCAAGAATGGCTAACTGCCCTATCAAGGGAGACTCTTCTCTGCGCTGGAGGGCTAGTTCATAGAGTTCTTCCAACTTAGTTTCATCCTTTTTCAAGAGAAAAACTCCCGAACGCTGGTAAAAGTCAATTTCTTGCCCCGACTTTTCTAAATCAGCCAACAAATCCACATAAAAGTCAGCCCCCAAGCGAGCAATCTTGTACCAGGCCTTATTGCGTCGTTTTGAAAACCAAGGACTGATAATTCCTGCTGCGGCCTTGGTAGCTTGACCTTGTCCATGGTCAAAAACGGTCACCTCTAGGTCACTTTCTTTCGAGAGGTAGTAGGCAGCTGTTGCTCCCACAATTCCTGCTCCGATAATGGCAACTTTTTTCATTGTTTTCACTTTCTAACTAGATATGGTGGAAAGGATTGGTCGATGCTTGACTAGGTACGATATCAATAGACCAGCCCTTCTCTGCCTTCCATTTAGTAAGGAGTGCTGCGATTTTTTCCACAAAAAGCACTTCGATATAGTGTCCTGGGTCCAATGCCAACAGGCCATCAGACAGCATATCCTGAGCAGTGTGATAGTAAATATCACCAGTGATATAAACATCTGCCCCCTTAGCTAAGGCATCCTTATAAAATGACTGCCCGCTACCACCACAGATGGCCACTCTTGAAATCGGCTTCTGCAAGTCACTCTCTCGATAATGCACCATTCGAAGACTATCTAGGCAAAAGACTTGCTTAACATGCTGGGCCAATTCTCCAAATGTCTTAGGTTGAATATTCCCAATACGTCCAATTCCACGTTCTGGACCTGTCTCCTGTAGATAAGTCGTCTCCTCGATACCTAGCATCTGACAAAACCAGTCATTGAGGCCATTTTCAACGATGTCAATGTTGGTATGGCTGACATAAACTGCGATGTCATGCTTGATCAGGTCGATGTAAATCTGATTTTGCGGACGGTTGGCAACCAAGTCCTTGATGGGACGAAAAATCGGCGCGTGCTTGACGATAATCAAATCCACACCCTTTTCAATAGCCTCTGCCACCGTCTCTTCTCGAATATCGAGGGCAACCATGACTCTTTGGATATCCTTGTCCAAAGTGCCGATTTGCAGGCCACGACTATCCCCCTCCATGGAAAATTCCTGGGGGCAAAAGGCTTCATACGCCTTAATAACTTCACTTGCTAGCATGGAGAACCTCCTTGATGGCTTGAATCTTATCTACTAGAACTTGACGTTCCTCCAGATTTTTTTCTGGGACTTGTCCGAGGGCGAACTCTAGCTTATCTGCTTCTTTTTGCCATTTTTGGACAAAGACTGGGCTGATTTCTTTGGACAAGAAGGGACCAAAGCGGACATCACTGGCTGATAACTTCATTTGTCCCGCTTCCACAACTAGAATTTCATAAAACTTGCCAGCTTCTTCTAGGATGCTTTCTGCTACAATCTGGAATCCGTGTTCCTGCAACCAGATACGCAAGTCGTCTTCACGATTATTGGGTTGGAGAATCAAACGCTCTACATGCGCTAGCTTGTCCAAGCCTTCTTCTAAAATCCTAGCAATCAAACGACCACCCATACCTGCAATGGTAATAACCGATACTTGGTCTGCCTCTTCAAAAGCTGCCAGGCCATTGGCTAAACGAACTTGGATTTTCTCCTTTAGACCGTGCGCCTCAACATTTTTAACCGCTGACTGGTAGGGACCTTCCACCACCTCACCTGCAATGGCGCTTTTGATTTGGCCTCTCTCGACTAACTCGATTGGCAGATAAGCATGGTCACTCCCCACATCTAGTAAAATGGCTCCCTGTGACACAAAGGAAGCCACTAATTCTAATCTCTTTGAAATCATCTTCTCTCACTTTCCAAAACTCTATTACCTCTTATTATACCACATTTCAGCTGGCAATCTTGCACCTAAAAAAACCGCAATCCACAGATTGCAGTCTTTCTTTATTTTCTGGCTTGATAGCGACTGGTTAGAATGAAAATCACGGTAAAGACCAACATCATGACACCATAGACAGGCAATGTTTGTCCTGTTAATGTCGAAATTTCAAGCAGTTTTTGAATTCTTGGGAAGAGAGCTGTAGCTAGGAAGCCACCTACTGACCAGACAATCAAGAGGGCTCTCCAGAGGGTAAATGGCAGGCAGGCTCTAAATACGGATAAGAAACCGATAGACCCAAGTAGATAATAGAGGAGAGTTGAGATTTCTAACTCAGACCAACCTTGGCTACTTCCAAATATTTTCACAAAAAGAACGCTGAACACAACCATGAGAGCGCTTGGTAGGGCACGAAGCATAGATTTTCTGAGGAAGTTTGGCTCAACAGGTTTGATATTTCGCTCAAAAGTCAGAACGAATGGTGGGAAACCTTCCACAAACTGGTCAATCATGGTAATCTGGATTGGAATGAAGGGGAAAATCAAGATCCACTCAGACCGACCTAGTAAAGCACTGGCGATACAAATCACCGCGAGCAAGAAGGAATAGATGGTCTTAATCAAGAAAATCGGTGCAATATGGGCGATATTATTGACCACCCGACGACCTTCAAAGAGAATCTCAGGAACATCATTGAAGTCTGAGTTCAAGAGAACCAGATTGGCAATCTGACGAGTCGCTGGATCTCCCTCAGCCATTACAATCGAACAATCCGCCTCACGAAGAGCCAGGATATCATTGACTCCGTCCCCTGTCATAGCTGTTGTATGCCCTGCTTTTTTCAGCGTTTGGATGATGAGTTTCTTTTGATGAGGGGAAACACGTCCGAAAATAGCTGTTTCCTCAGCCATATCAACCAATTCCTCATCCGTGATTTTTGAGCAATCCACATAGCTGTGGTAGTCCGCAAAACCAGCCTTCTGGGCAATGCTGGATACCGTAACTGGATTGTCACCAGAGATAATCTTGAGTCCCACTTCTTGAGAACGGAGATAATCTAGCGTCTCTGCTGCTCCCTCTCGAATAGGATCCAAGATTTCCAGCAAGGCTAGAGCTTGAATATCAGATGGTTTCTGTGGTTTGTGATGGTCTAGCTTTTCCTGACTGAGGGCCAAGACCAAGACACGAGATCCTCGTTCAAGAGCTTCTCTAGCTTCAGGAACTTCAGCATCCAGCAACATCTCCGGTGCCCCTAAGAAAACTGTTCCCAAACCTTCCAATTCCATAGCTCCCCACTTGCGGTCGCTTGAGAAGGGAAGATTCGAAAGCATAGGATAGGCTACCTGACCATGAAAACGTTGGCGTATAGCTTGAGCTGTTGGATTCTTATCCTCACTATGGGCCATATAGCTGGTTAATATGCTGTAAATATCATTTTCACCATAAGTTTCCGTCAGCGGAAGAACAGCCTCCACCTGCATCTTTCCTTGGGTGATGGTGCCCGTCTTGTCCAGACAGAGCATATCCACACGCGCCAAGGTCTCAACAGAGTACATCTCCTGCACCAAGACCTTTTTCAAGCCCAGCTTAATCACCGCAGTCAAAAGCGAAGTAATGGTCAAAAGGGCAATTCCCTTAGGCAACATCCCCAAAAGGGCTGTCGACGAGTTTACAACGGACGACTTAAGAGGCAGGCCTTTTAAAAGCAAGGCTTCTAGCAAGAGAGCCAGACCAAAAGGAATGATAATCTTTCCAGTAAAACCTGCTAACTTGTCCAGCGATTTCATGATACGTGAGTTGATCGGTTTAACGGTCTTGGCTTCCAGCATGAGTTTAGCAGCATAGTTGTCTGCCCCGACATGGTGGACTTGAGCCAAAACTGACCCACTGGCTAGGAAACTTCCAGACAAAAGCAAGGCATCAACTTCCTTTTGCACCAAATCACTTTCCCCTGTCAACATGGCTTCATTGACTTCCGCAAATCCTTCCAGAACTAAGGCATCACTGGGAATCTGCTCCCCAGCAGACAAACGAATGACCTCTCCTAGCACCAATTCTTCAGGATTGAGGGCAACTTCCTGTCCATCACGAATGGTTTTGACCTTTTCCTTGGTCATGAGATTGAGCTTATCGACCATGTGTTTAGCCCGCAGCTCGGTCACAATACCAGAAAAAGCGTTAAAGCAGATAACAGCAAAGAAGACTAGATTGCTCCAAGCCTGCACGAAGGCTAGTGCCAAAGCAATGGCAAAGTTCAAAGCATTAAAAAGGGTAAAGACATTTCGTTTAACGATTTGCCAAGTGCTGGTACTAGCCGATGCGGTAAAATCATTGACTAAGCCCTTAGCCTGTCTTTCCTTGACTTCTCTTTGGGTTAACCCCATAATCTTATTTTTATCCATAAGTTCTATCATATCATTTTTTCTAAAAGAATTCTAATCTCATCCCAAATATGGACCTGGTCAAGGGAAAAGGGTAACTTCTCAAAGTAACTTCCACTTGTCTAGCCGAAGTGGAAATTAGTCTAA
>NZ_CAUQCP010000041.1:0-18942 GCF_963516575.1 uncultured Streptococcus sp. | reverse complement strand
CATCAACAAGTGCATCTGAGTCTGCATCAACAAGCACAAGCGCTTCTGAATCAGCGTCAACAAGTGTGTCAGAGTCAGTAAGCACAAGCGCTTCAGAATCAGCATCAACAAGTGCATCTGAGTCTGCATCAACAAGCACAAGCGTTTCTGAATCAGCAAGCACAAGCGCAAGTCAATCAGCTTCAGAGTCTGTTTCAACAAGCACTTCTGTCTCAGTAAGTATCTCAATGTCAGTATCTGAATCAACAAGTATGGGTGACCCAGAAAGTAATTACAGACCAGATGTGAGCTTGAGTGAAAGCATATCAGAGTCACAAAGTGTTAATGTTTCCTTATCTGAATCTATCTCAGCATCAGTTGTAACGTCTACTTCAGTAAGTCAATCAACTTCTATGAGTACAAATGTTACAAATTCAGAAAACTCATCAACACCAACAAGTACGACAAGTCAAGAACAATCAACAGCTCAGCCTGTTTCACAAAGCACAGCTGCTAGCTCCAAACAGCTATTACCAAATACTGGTACAGAAGCATCCAAATCATCTGTACTTTTAGGAGCTTTGGCTGCTGTAACTGGTCTAGGTTTGTTTGCCAAACGTCGTAAACGTGACGATGAAGAATAATTGAGTTAAAAATACCTAGAGAGTATTCTTATCCCGATTTATAAAACTCCCTTAGATGATCTTCCATCCAAGGGAGTTTTTCATTATGCGATTATTGCTTCCTCTCGTTCTGTAGCGTAGTGAATCTATAGTATATTGAAGCTAGAATAGTACACTATAACTCCTAAAATATTTCTAGAAATTAACCTGATTTTCCCAATCGATTTATTTTCATCTTATTTCAAGCTACTATACACTAAAAAACTCCAAGCGCCATACAATAAAGGTATTGAAGCCAATTGTAAAGTGGAAGTAGGAAATAGGATACAAAGGCTTATAGTCAATTTCATGGAGATTTCACCAAGATTTTTAAATGCTTTTAGAAGGAATCTATATTGCAAAATAGTGCTATTTTTGGTATGATTATGTATTAGATAATAGAATGTTTTTATTAAATTTAATAGTATGAAATGGTAGGTATTATGAGTAAGAAAGTAATTGTTCTTGCAGCAAATCAAGCTTATGTGAGTTATTTAGAAACAACAATTAAATCGATATGTAGCCATATGAAGCAGATTAAGTTTTATATCCTAAATGAAGATATTCCAACTGATTGGTTCCAGTTAGTAGAGAATCATCTTGAAAAAATAGATTCAGAGATTGTAAATGTTAGATGTTCTTCAGCTATGTTTCAGAATTATAAACTTCCAACAGCGCATTTAAACTATGCTACTTATTTTCGTTATTTAATTCCGAATCATGTCGTAGAAGATAGAGCCTTGTACTTGGATAGTGATATGATTGTAACACAGGATTTATCAGATCTATTTGAACTGGATATGCAAGGTTATCCTGTTGCTGCAGTTGAGGACTTACCGACAACTTCGGATAAGTTTAACGCTGGATTATTATTGATAGATAATAAAAAATGGAGAGAGGAAGATGTTGTGAAACAGTTATTTGATTTGACTGCTCAACATCATCATGAGGTCTATGGAGATCAAGGAATCTTGAATCTCGCTTTTCAGGATAATTGGTATCGTCTTCCTCTAACCTATAATCTTCAAGTGGGGTCAGATAGTCAGCAATTTACACTAGGGGATATGGCTTGGTATGATCTTTTTAAAGGAAAACCAGCAGTCATTCACTATACTACAGGTTTGAAGCCGTGGCATCAACATCATTTTAATCGATTTAGAGAAGAATGGTGGTTTTATTATGGATTGTCATGGGAGGATGTTCTTCTTAGAAAATATCCTGCAAAAGAAGGATGGAGCGCTCTTGTTTCAAAACCACCTTATCAAACAGCTATTTACACGAATACCGTGAATTTACATGAAGCAGAGAATTTGATTAAAGCTCTTCCACAAGTGAATTTTAATATTTTGGCCCACTGCTATTTTGCACCAGAAATTTTAATGTTGGAAAAGTATAAAAATGTAACCCTTTTTCCATGCTTTGATCCTTTGACGCATGAAAAAGTCTTCAATCAGTTAGATTTTTATCTAGATATTAACTATGAGGGCGAAATTTATAACATTATCCAAAAAGTAGTAGATAAGGGAATTCCTTTCTATTCTTTCCAAGCAACAAATCATGGACATGACATCTCTCACTATGTTTTTGAAAATCAGGATGTTCAAGGGATGATTCAGCATATCAAAAACTATTTGGATACCCTAGACAATAAGGAGAAGGAATGCAAACAGAGCCATTAATCAGTGTTATCGTACCAGTCTATAATGTAGCACCTTATCTAGAACTAGCCTTGGATAGTATAAGATACCAATCTTATCAAAATTTAGAAATTATTTTAATTAATGATGGTTCAACGGATGATTCAGAAAGTATCTGTAAAGATATTGCATCTCAAGATGAAAGATTTAGATACATTTATCAAGAGAATGCGGGAGCATCAGTTGCACGTAATAGGGGACTTGATCTAGCAAGTGGAGAATATATTATCTTTGTAGATTCAGACGATTGGTTAGAAAGAAATGCTATCGAGTTTCTTTATCAGAATCTTATAAAGTATGATACAGACATAGCATCGGGAAACTATAATATGTATCATGATGTAAATCAACAATTTCATATTAAGGTTTTTGATGGCGATTATAGAGAAACGCTCTATGATAACAGAGAAGATATTGTTAAACAGATAGCTGAACAAGAAATGAGAGATATGGCTTGGTCAGGCCCTGTTATGAAACTTTTTAAAAGAGAGTTATTTGATGGACTACGTTTTCCTGTTGGAAAAAGTGTTGAGGATACTTTTATTATGTATAAGGTCTTTATCAAGGCTAAAAGAGTTATACATATAGAAAAGGCAATCTACTGGTATCGTATTGGTCAGGAAAGTAGTTTAAATAGTCTTTGGAGTGAAAAAAGAGTTATCGACGAAATGATGGCCTGGGATGAAAGGCTAGCTCTTATAGGTATGTTAGGATATGATATATCAGGTCATAGTTTTTTGTATCATTGTAGAGCGACTCGTGCGCTTGAAAAATTAGAAGAAGCAGGTTTACAGAAGAGTGAAACCTATCGAAGAGTAAAAGAGAAACTCTACATCCTTTCAAGAGAATGGGAAAAGTAAAAAATGTTTGTAATTGCAAAGAAAACAGATGAAAAAGTACCGAAAATTAAGGAAATTTTTCAAAAATTAGAGAAGCCGTTAACTGTATTCTATGTTGATTGTTTTGATGATCTAGATCGTCTTGAACAAGGGGAGTTAACCGCGCTAACATACTTTCTAATGAAAGAAGAGGGGCAACCTCTCTTTTTTAACAATTTACCTCTGCCTCCTTACTGGGAGATAACGACAGATGGTTTAGAAGGCTATGTATATGATCAAGGTAAAAAGAAAGCGGGAATCCAGTTTCGTCAACCACAATCAGAACGTACTGTGGCGAGAGTTTACTGGTATGATGAAGAAGAAAAATGTATCTGGATAGACTATTACAGCGCTTATGGTTGGAAAGTTTGTCGTGAGCTTTTAGATGAAGAAGAAAAGAGTGTACTGAGAACTATTTACAACTCAGAAGGGAGAGAACTTCTGGTAGAATGGTTACAGCAAGATAAAATAGCTTACTTTGATTCGCAGAAGAATCCGACTATCTATCCGAATCGTCATTCTTTTCTCCTTAAAGTATTAGAAGAGATAGTAGAGAGAGAAGATACTTTAATTTTGGGAGAAGAGATTCTCTCGCTTCTTCCATCAAGCAAGAAAGACAATTACTATTATTTGGCAGATGATATAACAGAGGCTGATAAGATTGCAGACCGAGTGAATCAGGTTCTGGTAATGTCTCCTAGAGTTTCGGATGTTTCTCCTTACACTCATTTATATGGTTTTGCCCTAGATAAACCAGTTCCAGTTAGACCACAAGCTATTATTGTTACGAATTCTGAATGGATAGAAGGTTTAGAACAATTATTGATTCAGTTCCCAGAGATTGATTTCCATGTGGGAGCAGTAACTGAGATGGGGAGTCGTATTACTAATTTATCCATTTACCCTAATATCCATATTTATCCTGGGATGACTTATCAACTTTTTCAAGAATTACTTGATAGAAGCAGTTTTTACTTCGATATTCAGTATGATATTGAAATTTTTGCCTCTTCTTTACGTGCAGTAGAAAAAGGTGTATTACTTTATACATTGGATCATCTAACTCATCACGAAGAATATAAACAATTAGAAACTTGCTACGATACAATAGAGTCTCTCATTCAAAATGTACACCAAGTTTTAGAAAATCCTGATAAGTATCATCAACTATCTAGAAATCAAGCTCAAATATTAGGAGTAGCTAGTATAGAAGATTATCGTAGTTTATTTGACAGATGGGAGAGAAAAAATGACGGTTTATAATTTTAATCTACTCTTAGGCTTTGAAGCAAATGGTGTAGATGTTGCCCAAGCCCATCGTTTGCAATTGTTTCGTAGTTTAGATTTAGATACTCGTTTTGTTTTTACTCAGTGGCCTAATTCTGATCAGTTAGATTATTTTTTATCAAAGGGCTATGATTATGAAGAACTGTTATTTGCTCAACTGCTTTTTACGGATCAACAAAGTACAACACCAACTCTTTCTCCACATGAACTAGAAGAGCAACTAGGTTTAAAAACTTCGCAAATCATTCATGAAACACCTTCAGGAAGAACGTATCAGTTGGACGAAGGAGAGTTACTTGTTTTCGTATATGACAAGAAAGACTTCTCTAAAGTGCAGTTTATTGAATATTTTTCAGGGGGCTATTTACTCAAAAGAGAAACCTATGCCTCAACAAAATTAGTAACAGATTATTTCATTTTGAATTATCAAAATGGTCACGTTTTAGCTGAGTTAGGAAGACGAGTCTATCACAATTTAGATGGAAGTGTCGGTCTAGAAGAAATTTTAGTCAATGGGAAACAACGTTATTTGCTTCAGAATGAAAAATTAATAACACATGCAGAATTGATGGAAAGCTTTGTTAAAGAACTTCAATTGAAGGCAAATGATATTGTGATTATGGATAGAGCTTCAAATATGGATTTTGCGCGTCCTTTATTGGAGCAAGAGTCAGGAGCTCGGTTGGGATTGGTATTCCATTCGGAACATACTTTTGGGGATCAACCTTTTAGCTATGAATATTACTATCCTGTAAAATATGCTCATCGTTTTGATTTTATGATTGTTTCGACTGACCTACAGGCAAAAGTTTTGAAAGAATCTTTTGAGAAAGAGGGAAAGGAAGCTCCTAGGATTTATGTGATTCCTGTAGGGAGCCTGAAACAGTTACACTATTCTGAGCAAGATAGAAAAACTACCAAAGTGATGACGGCGTCTCGATTGATCTATTCTAAGCGTGTAGATTTAGCAATTCGGGCAGTCGCATTGGCTCATGAAAAAGGTGGAGATATTGAATTTTCTATTTTTGGACGTGGCATAGAGTATGATAGTTTGGAAAATCTTATCCAAGAATTAGGAGCACAGGAGTATGTTCATTTAATGGGCTATGCAGATTTGACAGCTCAATATTTGAATCATAGCATTTATCTGACAACTTCTTTATCTGAGACATTTGGTTTAACCTTGATGGAAGCGACTGGAGCAGGATTAGCTATGGTTGGTTTTGACTTGAGATATGGAAATCCATCCTTTATAAAAGATGGTTTTAATGGTTATCTAGTTTCTTTTGAGGATAAAAGTGATCAAGAAAGAGTAGAGGAAATTGCTCATATTCTCTTGAAAATGACTTCGCAAGACTTATCTAGCTATCAAGAAGCTTCTTATCATCTAGCAAGCTCGTATTTAGAAGAAAATATTCTAGATTTGTGGAGAGAATTTTTTAGCAATGAGTCATCAATTTCTTTTCAAGAATAAAAAGGAGATGGAATCGTGACAGAATTAATAAGTATCATTGTACCTATTTATAACGTTGAAGAATATCTTAAAGATTGTCTAGATAGTATCCAGAAACAGACCTACCAAAATTATGATTGTATCATGATTAACGATGGATCAACGGATAGTTCTAGAGAAATAGCAGAAACTTATCTAGTAGATAGTCGTTTTCGACTCATTAATCAAGATAATCAAGGCTTGAGTGCTGCAAGAAATACAGGTCTTAGGAACCTTAAGGAAGAGTCTTCTTTTGTGGCTTTTGTTGATAGTGATGATTATCTTAACCCCTTATTTTTAGAAAAATTGGCAGAACAGATCTCAGAAGATGTTGATATTATAGAAGGATCAATTCAAAGTTTTAAAGAAGGTATCTATTATAATCTTCTTCAAATTCATCAAGATAAGTTGGTTTTGACTACTGTAGAAGAAAAGTTAGAACAGCTTTGGTCCCAGGGGTTGAGGGGCAGTGTATTTCCCAAATTGTATAGAAAAAGTTTGTTAAACGACAACTTTTTTCCTAAAGGATTCATCTTTGAAGATTTAGCAGTTATTCCAGAGCTAGTCACTCTTTCAAAAAAATGGGTTAAGATACAGGATGTTCTTTATTACTATAGAATCCGAGAAAATTCAATTACAACGAAATCATTCTCTGAGAAAAATTTAGATATTTTTAAAATTATAGAGAAATTTGATTTATTCTTTGTAGATGCAGATCTCAATGTAAAGCTTTGGGCTGAAAGATTAAAATATGCACAATTAAATCATCAATATCAAACAACAGTATTAGAAGATAATCCTTATGCTTCGAAATACCAAGAAAAACTTGAAAAGTTGATGCTTCAAATAAAAAAATATGAGAAGAGAGAAGTGACAGGAGAGTTGATTAGTATCATTATTTCTGTCTCTAATACTGGATCTTATTTACGACAGTGTTTAGATAGTCTTCTTAATCAAACTTATATTAGTTTTGAGGTTATTCTGTTAAATAATGGATCGACAGACTCCTCAGCTAGTATCTGTCAAGAATATGCTGAGAAGGATAGTCGTTTTAAGTATTTTGAAACAGAACAGGATAGTATCTCTTCTTCTTATAATTTAGGGCTTGAAGCTTCAAAGGGAAGTTACATTACCTTTATAAAATCGGATGATTGGGTAGATTCAGATTATCTAGAACTACTTTATGCTACTATGATTGAGGAGAAAGCAGACATAGTAGTTTCAACTTATAAAACTTTTAATGTGGATACAGGTTTATTGGAGTATCATGCTTATCAGAAAGACTGTACAGAATCTATTTTCAATAAAAAGGACTTGCTTCTTGCGCTACCGAGGTTAGATAGAGATTCTTCCTTTAGCTATGTTTTTGGAAAATTAGTATCTCGTATTGCTTTAGGTAAGATTCGATTTAACGAAAGTACCCAGTTGGGAGAGGATATGGAGTTCTGGTATAAGCTTTATCTTCTTTCTGAAAAAGTGGTCTATCTAAATAGAGATACCTATACTCTCAGAAAATATAGTGATGTTCAGAACTATCTAAATCCAGCAATCGTTTGTAGTGATATTCAACAACGTCTACAGTTTATATCAATTCTTGCAGCAAAACATATAGATGTAAAAGATTATATTGAAAATCTCATATTGCTTTTAAACTATAGAATTGGTTTTTTAGAAGGCAATTCATCTACATCTAAAGAGATGAGATGGTTAAAAGAAACCTTATTTCTACTAGGAGGGGAATAGTTAATGATACCAGATTTGATTAGCGTAATTGTTCCGATTTATAATGTTGAGAACTATATACGACAATGTTTTGATAGTTTACTTAATCAAACCTATCAAAATTTTGAAGTTTTGATGATTAATGATGGTTCTCCAGATAATTCAGCTTCTATCTGTCAGGAGTATGCGGCTAGAGATTCTCGTTTTCGCTATTTTGAAAAGGAGAATGGTGGTATTTCAACAGCAGTAAATTTAGGAATTGAACATTCACAAGGAGAATATGTTACACTAATGGACCCAGATGATTGGGCAGATAACGACTATCTTGAAGTTCTGTACAATGCTATTGTTCAAGAAGGAGCAGATGTATCGATTTCAAGTTATAAACGCTTTAATATGAGTGATAATAGCTTCTATTTTCATGCCTTTACTAAAGAATATGATAAAAAAGTTTTTACTAACAAGGAGTTTTTAGAAAGTTTACCAAATTTGGTAGCTTCAGACTATTCATTTTTTATTACATTTAGTAAATTAGTACGAAAAGAAATGATTGGTCTTATTCGTTTTAATGCTGACACTAAACTGGCTATGGACATGGAATTCTGGTATAAAGTATATCTTAAAGTGAATAAGGTGGTATTTGTGAATAGAGATACCTATACTTATAGAATACATAGTACATCAGCTGCAAATAATTTAACTGTTGAAAAACTTAAAAGTAGTATGCAACATCGTTTAGCTTTCATAGCTATCCTTGCTGCTCGAGGAATAAATATAGAGTCTTATGTTCAAGATTATATAGGACATTTATATGATGTAATGGCAGTTATTGAAAATCAAGGTTTAGAAGCAGATGAAACTTTAAGATGGATTAGGGAGATGATGTATCTTTTGACTTTCAAGAATGAAGAATAGTGGCTAAAACTGTCACTATATAACTATTTGCTGGATTGCTAGCATAAGAGAAATGGATAAATAGGAGATGAGAAGTGGATCAGGAGCTTATTAGTATTATCGTTCCAATTTTTAATACTGAAAAATATTTACATCAATGTTTAGATAGCATATTGAGCCAATCTTATGGAAACTTTGAATGTTTATTAATAAATGATGGTTCAACAGATGCTTCTGCTAGCATTTGTAGAGAATATGTTGCTAAAGATGCTCGTTTTCGTTATTTTGAAAAGGAGAATGGTGGCGTTTCCTCGGCACGTAATTTAGGAATCGAACGTTCGGGGGGGGCGTACATTACCTTTATTGATTCGGATGATTGGGTAGAGTTTGATTATCTAGAAGTTCTGTATTCTGCCATTATTCAAGAAACTGCTGATATATCTGTATCTTCTTATAGGACGTATGAAATGTCTAAAAATCGGTGGATTTTCCATGCTTTTGAACGAACGAAACATCAAAAAGTGTTCAGTAGGCAGGAATTGATGAACCAACTAGTATTTTTGGATAGTATTGATGGTTCTTTTAGATTTGTTAGTTGTAAATTAGTACGTAAAAGTATCTTAGCTGGGATATGGTTTAATGAATCTACTCATTTAGGTGAGGATATGGAATTTTGGTTTAAATTATATCTAGTTGCTGAAAAGGTAGTTTTTTCGAATAGAGATACCTATATTTATCGTAAAAATTTTACAACCTCAAAATATGCTACTTTGAAACATATTCGATCTGATATGCAACAACGCTTAAATTTTATCGCTTTTCTTAGAGCTAAAGGGATGAATACAAATAATTTTGTAAATAGTCTTGAGGTTGAACTACACCATATAAAAACAAACTTAGAACTTGATCAATTTGAACATAGGGAAGTGATAGGGTACATTGAAGAGGTTCTGTTGTTGCTAGAAGTGAATATAAATCCTTAAATCCATAAGATTGTTAAGAAAATTGAGGAGCAGGGATAAATGATATGATTTTCATTTACTCAAGGCGATATTTTATCATAAAATAGATATACTGCTGACTCAGTTTTTCATACAATAGAGGAGATAGAAGTATATTTTCTGAATGGAAGAAATGAGTTAATTCCTGAAAGATAATGTTTGAAAAATGAGAAATTAAAGTCTATGTACTCGGTGGATAAGACCTAGGGGAGAGTAGAAAAATTAGTAGTTATGAGCAGATTTTTTCTGCTTTTTTTGATATAATTATTATATTTGGGAATTAATACTCAATGAAAATCAAAGAGCAAACTAGGAAGCTAGCCGCAGGTTGCTCAAAACACTGTTTTGAGGTTGTGGATAAGACTGACAAAGTCAGGAACACATATCTACGGCAAGGCGAAGCTGACGTGGTTTGAAGAGATTTTCGAAGAGTATAAATAGAGTGATTTTAAAGGTTCTATTCCTTTATTCAACTATTGTTTGAGCTTGTATTTTTTAGTTAAGTTATTTAGTTTTAAAACAAGATTTACCAAAATAAAAATGCATAAAATATAGGGTAGCTAAGTTGGCTGATAAAGATTGTTTTTTTGTTTTCATAGATATCTAGGCAAGTATCCCTACTTACAAAAAGGGGTAAAGAGTAACATTGTAATCATGTGTAGAAAGGGTCAATTATGAAAAATATATTTTCATCCATCATTTTAAAAAAACTGAGTATTAGTTTTTTTCTATTATTTATATATGTAGTGGGTAGTAGAATTAGTTTACCTTTTGTTGATTTGAATAGTAGAGATTTTCTAGGAGGAACGACTGCTTATTTAGCATTTTCAACCGCTCTTACAGGTGGGAATTTAAGAAGTCTCTCCCTTTTTTCTATTGGTCTTTCACCATGGATGTCTGCTATGATATTATGGACTATGCTCTCTCTTTTTAAGGGACTTACTGGAAGTGGGAAGGAATCACAAGATAGACGACAGATGTACTTAACTTTAGTGATTGCTCTTATTCAGTCAGCAGCTGTAGTTCTAAGTTTACCTATCCAATCATCCTATTCAACTGTACTCGTTTATATCTTAAATATCAGCCTCTTATGTGCAGGTAGTTTTTTCTTGATATGGCTGTCAGATATTAATGCTAGTAATGGTGTTGGAGGAGCGATGTTAATTTTGCTTACCTCTATGATTATTAATATGCCCCAAGATATTATTAATTCTATTCAGATATTAACTCCTCCTGCCTGGGTTGTCATTTTAATGGTTTTATTTGCACTTGTTTCTACCTACGTCAATGTCATTTTATATCGTGCTCGTTACCGTGTGGCAGTAAATAAAATTGGCTTACACAGTCGTTTTAAACGTTATTCTTATTTTGAGATGGCCTTAACTCCCGCTGGAGGAATGCCTTATATGTATGTTATGACCTTTATGACTCTGCCAATTTATCTTTTGATGTTACTTAGAATGTTTGATTCTCATAATCCACTCTATGCAACATTGATAGGGGAATTTACAATGGGGAAACCTTTGTGGATTTATACTTATCTGTTGATGTTGTTTGCATTTAACCTTATATTTGCTTTTATTAGTATGAGTGGAGAGCAGATAGCTGACTCTATGAAAAAATCAGGTGAGTATATCTATGGGATTTATCCTGGAGAGGACACGAGCCGTTTTATTAATCGATTAATTTTTCGATTTGCCTTTATAGGAGCCGTGTATAGTATTATTATTGCAGGGCTTCCCATGCTTTTTGTTTTATATGATGAGCGTTTTTTACGCTTGACAATGATTCCAGGTCTTTTATTTATGATGCTTGGAATGATTTTTATGGTTAGAGAAGAACTGATAGCTCTGAGACTAAATGAGACTTATAAACCATTAATTTAGGAGGACAGTATGTATTATTTTATTCCATCTTGGTATGGTTCAGGGCGACAGTGGCATGCGGATATTACACCGTGGTATCGTAGCTTCTTCAAACTAGAATTTGACGATACTTTCAATCAGATTCGTTTATTTCAGAGACAAGAAATTACCTCCCACCTAATGATATTAGCTTATCATCCTCATCTACGCTATTTTTTACATCGTCATGGTGTTTTAGAGGCATCTGTTTATTCTGTGTTTGATGACATGCAGGATTTGCACGATCCACATGTACAAGTGTTGAATATGTGGGATATTGAATGGGATAAAGAGTGTGAATTTCTCTATAGTCCCTTTGCAATCACTGTTTACAAACAAGGTAAACGGTATGCTCAGGTGGAGCATGGAACGGAAGGTTTCATAAGTGATATTCAATATTTTCATGAAAATGGTCAGTTACTTGAACATTATATAATGGATGATCGTGGCTTTGTGTCGAGTGTGATTTATTTTAAAGAGGGGGCGCCATCTTATCAAGACTATTTGAATTTGAAAGGAATTTGGCAATTCAGAGAGTATCTGCAAGAAGATGGCAGAGTTGAAGTGAATCCTATTTTTTCTTATCAATATAAAAAAACAAGTTATAAAAATATAGGGGAATTGATTGCGGAATTTTTTGAAAGAAGACTCTTGCAACAATATAAGGAGGATGATATTTATATCCTACCTTCTCACGACAAACATAATGAATTTGTTTTATCACGTTTACCAGAGAATAGTACGAAAATTTTGAGTCTTTTCATTGGCCGTAACCCTCAGGAAAGTTTAAGCGAATTGGGGGGGGTTTGTGAAAAGGTTGATTTAGTTCTAGTGGATAGAGAGGATAGTCTTCAACAGTTGCAGAACCTTTATCCTGAAAAAATTGCTAAATTTCAACATCTGTCTCCTTTTGATACTCGTTTAAGACTTGGAAAAAGTCAAAGAAAGAAAGAATCGATTATTTATTTCCATCTTAATTTTGAAGAGGGCCTTGATGAAGAAGGGATTTATGAAGTTCTTTCATATGTTGCTAAGACAGACGATACAGAATTAGTTTTTGGTACTTTTGCAGCAAATCAGGAACAAATGAGTCAAGTTGAAGAGTTGGTGCAAGATATGATTTCTGAACGTATCCATGTAGCTAATTTTGAAAAAGAATTAGATTATGGAGAAGCTGAGAATCCATTGGAAGAAAATGAGAATCAGAATTTACGTTATCAATTTATAAATATGTATGATGAGTCGGATTTGATTAAAAATTTAGAATATGTACGTTTGATTATTGATCTCAGCATTCAGCCTCATCTTTATACACAGATAGCTGCCATAAGTGCGGGAATTCCTCAAATCAATAGAGTTAAGACAGTTTATGTAGAGCATTTAAAGAATGGCTATCTTCTTTCGGAAGTATCAGAACTTCACAAGGCTATGTCTCATTACCTAGATACACTCAAGGAATGGAATCAGTCGTTAATTTATACAATTGACAAAATTAAAGAGCATACAGGAAAGCGTTTCTTAGAAAAATTGCATTATTGGATTGGAGAAGTAACAAATGGTGAGGGAACATAAAATTTTACAAATAGGAATTGATAACTGGAAACACCATTATGATATTCCTGAAAATATGGATTGGTACTACTTCTGTCCAGATTCACCTCTTGCTATTCGCAAAATGATGGAGATAGATAATATTTCAAGTTTTCATGCTGTTTTGATAGAAGATGGGCGTTATTTGAGTGATTTGTTGCCTTTTTCTAAAAACTTAGATCCTTATACAGTTTTTTATCCTCAAGATTTTCAATCAAATGATTCAGATATTTTAGATTTACTGAAAAAACGTTGTGCAAGAGCTATTGATTTCTCCGAACCAGAAAAATTACTAAAAGATTTATCGACTTCTCTATTTGGAGGAGGATATGGCGATAAAATGAAACCTTCTACAATACAAGTTCACCATTCATTTCAAGGAAATGTATCTTATCAAGGGCATGAATATTTAGAATTAGAGGGAGATTTTGGTGAGGACTTTTCTCAGGTAGCATATTGGAGTTATAATATTGCTGTAACACGTAGTTTACCGATTGAATTATGGCTTGAATATGAAAAAAATTCAGGAGTTGAGTTTCGATTTCGTGTCAAAAAGATTTTTGAAGGATCGATTGCTGATATTACAGAGGATCTTGTTTTTGAAGAGTCGGATTTGGCTTCTACTATTTTGATTGAGCAAACATATAATGCCTATTTGGCACTTTCTATTGAAGCAAGAGGAAAGGGAAAACTAAAAATTGGAAATCTTCATCAACGTTGGAGTAGAAAACAATTCGGTAAATTCGTTTTAGGTGGAAATACTCTTCATGATAAAAAAAGAGATGAAATTAACTATTTCTTCCATCCAGGAGATTTTAAGCCGCCTTTAGCTATTTATTTTGCAGGATATCGCCCTGCGGAAGGTTTTGAAGGCTATTGGATGATGAAAAATCTGGGATGTCCTTTCCTTCTATTTTCAGATCCTCGTATAGAAGGTGGTGCTTTCTATATAGGAAGTGAAGAGTTAGAAAGTAAGGTTAGAAAAACCATCCAATATTACCTTGATTATTTAGGTCTGACATCTAGTGATTTAATTTTATCGGGACTTTCTATGGGAACCTTTCCAGCGCTTTATTATGGCTCTTTTTTTGAGCCATATGCCGTTGTTGTTGGAAAACCTTTGACGAATATTGGAACCGTTGCTAGACGCGGTCGCTTGGATGCTCCTTGGATATTTAATACAGGATTTGATGTGTTGAACCATCAAACAGGTGGTCTGACTTCTGGGCATGTAACTGAATTGGATCAGTATTTTTGGAACTCTTTCAAAAGAGCAGATTTTTCAAATACAACCTTTGGTTTGTCCTATATGAAGGATGAAGATATGGATCCTCAGGCATACGAAGAGTTAGTGGAACATTTATGTAATACAGGCGCTAAGATACTATCCAGAGGTACTTCTGGTCGACATAATGATGATACTGGGGAAAATGTTGCCTGGTTTTTGCATTTCTATCATATGGTTTTAAAAACAGGATTTGGACGAGGTGAGGTATGATTATTAGACAGAGACCAGATATCAAATGGGGAGACAGACTGAATATGTATATTTACGGTACGAAGGTGACCTATCATTCTGATTCTCATGTAAGCATATATAATCCATTAGTTCCTTCAGGGACTAAAATTCAAGGTTGGATTTCGCATACGAACTATCAAGCTGCTCGAAAACAACCAAGCCTTCCATTGTTGAAAAGAAAACAAGAATATCAATTAATAATGAAATTTGACTGTCAACCTAAAAAAGGGGTGTACACATCAATTACATTTTTTGATCGATATGGCGATGTCATTGAAGAAAAAATTGAAAAAAATAAAAGATTCACGTTTATTTACCCTGAGGATGCCCACACCTATCAAGTTCATCTCTTAAGTGCTGGCTTTGAATCTTTGGATTTTTATTCTTTTTCTATTGAGGAGATTAATCGTGATTAAAGAGGTTTATCAGAGCTTTCAACTTAGAAGAGTTAAAAAAATTCTAAAAAAAATCAATGCACTAAAGCATAAGATGGAATCTTTGTCGGACCAAGAACTGTCTGCAAAAACAGTGGAGTTTCGCCGACGTCTGGCTAAAGGCGAAACTTTGGACGATCTCTTGGTAGAGGCTTTTGCAGTTGTTCGTGAGGCTGATCGTCGGATTTTGGGGATGTTTCCTTATGATGTTCAGGTAATGGGGGGAATTGTTATTCATGAGGGTAACGTCGCTGAAATGAGTACTGGAGAAGGAAAAACTTTGACAGCAACGATGCCTGTTTACCTTAATGCTTTAACAGGAAAAGGGACAATGGTGATTACCCCGAATGCCTATCTTGCCAAGCGGGATGCCGAGGAGATGGGAGAGGTTTACCGTTTTCTAGGCTTAACAATAGGAGTTCCTTTTGTAGAGAGTGGTAAAGATTTCTCTGTTGAAGAAAAGAGGGAGATGTATAACTCTGATATTATATATACAACAAATGGTAACTTGGGTTTTGATTATTTAAATGATAATTTAGCATCGAATAAGGAAGGTAAATTTTTGCGTCCCTTTGATTATGCAATTATTGATGAGATAGATGATATTTTGTTAGATAGCGCCCAAACTCCCTTAATTATCGCTGGAGCTCCTAGAGTTCAGTCGAACCATTATGGTATTGTTAATACTCTTATGACTACGCTAGTAGAAGGTGAAGATTTTATTTACAAAGAGGAGAAGGGAGAAATTTGGTTAACGAAACAGGGAGCCAAGGAAGCGGAAAGTTTCTTTGGAATTGACCATCTATATAATGAAAAAAATGCAGTCTTTGCTCGCCACATAGTATACGCAATGAGGGCTCATAAGCTTTATACAAAAGATAAAGACTATGTTATTAGGGGCAATGAGATGGTTCTTGTAGATAAAGGTTCTGGACGTTTATTAGAACAAACCAAACTACAGGGAGGACTTCATCAGGCCATTGAGGCAAAGGAACATGTCAAACTTTCTCCAGAGACGCGTGCTATGGCTTCTATTACGTATCAGAGTCTATTTAAAATGTTCAATAAGCTTTCTGGTATGACAGGTACAGGTAAAGTTGCGGAAAAAGAATTTCGAGAGACTTATAATATGGCTGTTGTACGGATTCCTACTAACCGCCCTAAACAACGAATTGACTATCCAGACAATTTATACGTTACTTTACCTGAAAAAGTTTACGCTTCCTTGGAGTACATCAAAGAATACCATGCTAAGGGAAATCCCTTATTGGTCTTTGTTGGCTCGGTAGAGATGTCTCAGTTGTATTCATCGCTTTTGTTACGAGAAGGGATTGCTCATAATGTTCTGAATGCTCACAATGTGGCGCGTGAAGCACAAATTATCTCAGAGTCAGGCCAGATGGGGGCTGTGACAGTTGCTACTTCCATGGCAGGGCGAGGTACGGATATCAAACTTGGTAAGGGAGTTGCAGAACTGGGTGGTTTAATTGTTATCGGAACAGAGCGGATGGAAAGTCAGCGTGTTGATCTTCAAATCCGTGGACGTTCTGGTCGTCAAGGAGATCCTGGCATGAGTAAATTCTTTGTATCTCTGGAGGATGATGTTATTAAGAAATATGGTCCATCTTGGGTACATAAGAAGTATAAAGATTATCAAGTTCAAGATATGACACAACCAGAAGTTTTAAAGGGACGTAAGTATCGTAATCTTGTTGCTAAAGCACAATATTCTAGTGATAGTGCTGGACGTGCGGCACGTATTCATACCTTGGAATATGCTGAGAGTATGAATATTCAAAGAGAAATGATGTATAAAGAGAGAAATCGATTAATAGATGGTTCTCGTGATTTAGAGGATGTTGTGGGAGAAATTATTGATACCTATATAGACCAAGTAGCTTCTTCAAACTACGAGAGTCGCGAATTGTTGTTTCACTTTATCGTAACTAATATTAGTTTTCATGTTAAAGAACTTCCAGAAGATATTGATGTAACAAATAAAACTAAAGTTCGTTCTTTTATTAAGCAGATTATTGATAAAGAACTTTCTGAAAAAAGAGCCTTACTTGAACAGCATGATTTATATGAACAGTTTTTACGACTTTCCCTACTTAAGGCCATTGACTATAATTGGGTAGAGCAGGTGGATTATCTTCAGCAATTATCTATGGCTATTAGCGGTCAGTCTGCTGCCCAGAAAAATCCTATTGTAGAGTACTATCAAGAAGCCTATGCAGGCTTTGAAACCATGAAGGAACAAATTCGTGTGGATATGGTGCGTAATCTCCTGATGGGCTTGGTTGAAGTCACTCCTAAGGGTGAGATTATTACTCATTTCCCATAAGAAGAGGAATATATGACAATTTATAATATAAATTTAGGAATTGGCTGGGCTAGCAGTGGTGTTGAATATGCCCAAGCCTATCGTGCTGGTATTTTTAGAAGTCTAAATCTGTCTTCTAAGTTTATCTTTACAGATATGATTTTAGCCGATAATATTCAGCATTTAACAGCCAATATTGGTTTTGACGATGATCAGGTTATTTGGCTTTATAACCACTTTACAGATATTAAGATTGCGCCAACAAGTGTAACAGTAGATGAGGTCTTGGCTTACTTTGGAGGTGTGGAAAGTCGTAGAGAAAAGAATGGTAAGGTTTTACGTGTCTTCTTTTCTGACCAAGATAAGTTTGTAACCTGTTATTTGGTTGATGAAAATAAGGATTTGGTTCAGCATGTAGAGTATGTTTTTAAAGGAAATTTGATTCGTAAGGATTACTTTTCTTATACTCGTTATTGTACCGAATACTTTGCTCCCAAGGACAATGCTGCAGTGCTATACCAACGAACTTTTTATAATGAAGACGGGACTCCAGCCTATGACATCTTGATGAATCAAGGGAAGGAAGAAGTTTACCGTTTCAAGGATAAGATTTTCTATGGGAAGCAAGCTTTTATGCGTGCCTTTATGAAATCCTTGAATTTGAGCAAGTCTGATTTGGTCATCCTTGATAGGGAGACAGGTATTGGTCAGGTTGTGTTTGAGGAAGCACAAGCAGCGCATTTAGCGGTAGTTGTTCATGCGGAGCATTATAGTGAAAATGCTACAAATGAGGATTACATTCTTTGGAATAATTACTATGACTATCAGTTTACAAATGCAGATAAGGTTGACTTCTTTATCGTATCAACTGATAAGCAGAGAGAAGTTCTGCAAGAGCAATTTGCTAAATACACCCAGCACCAACCAAAGATTGTTACCATTCCTGTAGGAAGTATTGATTCCTTGACTGAGTCGAGTCAAGGACGTAAGCCATTTTCATTGATTACGGCTTCACGTCTTGCCAAAGAAAAACACATTGATTGGTTGGTCAAGGCGGTCATTGAGGCGCGTAAGGAAATCCCTGAATTGACCTTTGATATTTATGGTAGTGGTGGAGAAGATTCTCTTCTTCGAGAAATTATTGCTAGTCATAAGGCAGAAGACTATATTCAGCTCAAGGGACATGCGGAACTTTCGCAGATTTATAGCCAGTATGAGGTTTACTTGACGGCTTCTACCAGCGAAGGCTTTGGTTTGACCTTGATGGAAGCTATTGGTTCAGGTCTACCTCTAATTGGTTTTGATGTGCCTTATGGTAATCAGACCTTTATAGAAGATGGGCAAAATGGTTATTTGATTCCAAGTTCATCTGACCATGTAGAAGACCAAATCAAGCAAGCTTTTTCAACTAAGATTTGTCAATTGTATCAAGAAAATCGTCTAGAGGGTATGCGTGCCCATTCTTATCAGATTGCAGAAGGCTTCTTAACCGAAGAAATTTTAGAAAAGTGGAAGAAAACAGTAGAGGAGGTGCTCCATGATTGAACTTTATGATCGTTA
>NZ_CAUQCP010000040.1:0-19453 GCF_963516575.1 uncultured Streptococcus sp. | reverse complement strand
AGTATAACCGTGCCAGACAGGCGGCGATTACACAAGAAATTACAGAAATCGTAGCAGGAGCTAGTGCCTTAGAATAGGCTCTAGTCCAGCTCGTATGAAAATGAACTTAGGACCTAGTTGAGCTAGGGACCGACAGTATCTTATATAGAATAGGAGAAGGAGATGAGTTCAGGTAAAATTGCTCAGGTTATCGGACCCGTTGTAGACGTCTTGTTTGCAGCAGGGGAAAAACTTCCTGAGATTAACAATGCACTTGTCGTCTACAAAAATGACGAAAGAAAAACAAAAATCGTCCTTGAAGTAGCCTTGGAGTTGGGAGATGGTATGGTTCGTACTATCGCCATGGAATCAACAGATGGTTTGACTCGTGGAATGGAAGTATTGGACACAGGTCGTCCAATCTCTGTACCAGTAGGTAAAGAAACTTTGGGACGTGTCTTCAACGTTTTGGGAGATACCATTGACTTGGAAGCTCCTTTTACAGAAGATGCAGAGCGTCAGCCAATTCATAAAAAAGCTCCAACTTTTGATGAGTTGTCTACCTCTTCTGAAATCCTTGAAACAGGGATTAAGGTTATCGACCTTCTTGCCCCTTACCTTAAAGGTGGTAAGGTCGGACTTTTCGGTGGTGCTGGAGTTGGTAAAACCGTTTTGATTCAAGAATTGATTCACAACATTGCCCAAGAACACGGTGGTATTTCAGTATTTACTGGTGTTGGGGAACGTACTCGTGAGGGGAACGACCTTTACTGGGAAATGAAAGAATCAGGCGTTATCGAGAAAACAGCCATGGTATTTGGTCAGATGAATGAGCCACCAGGAGCACGTATGCGTGTTGCCCTTACTGGTTTGACAATCGCTGAATACTTCCGTGATGTGGAAGGCCAAGACGTGCTTCTCTTTATCGATAATATCTTCCGTTTCACTCAGGCTGGTTCAGAAGTATCTGCCCTTTTGGGTCGTATGCCATCAGCCGTTGGTTACCAACCAACACTTGCTACGGAAATGGGTCAATTGCAAGAACGTATTACATCAACTAAGAAGGGGTCTGTAACCTCTATCCAGGCTATCTATGTGCCAGCGGATGACTATACTGACCCAGCGCCAGCAACAGCCTTCGCTCACTTGGATTCAACAACAAACTTGGAACGTAAGTTGGTACAATTGGGTATTTACCCAGCCGTTGACCCACTTGCTTCAAGTTCACGTGCCTTGGCACCTGAAATCGTTGGAGAAGAGCACTATGCAGTTGCTGCTGAAGTAAAACGTGTCCTTCAACGTTACCATGAATTGCAAGATATCATTGCTATCCTTGGTATGGATGAGCTTTCTGATGAAGAAAAGACCTTGGTTGCACGTGCACGTCGTATCCAGTTCTTCTTGTCACAAAACTTTAACGTTGCGGAACAATTTACTGGTCAGCCAGGTTCTTATGTTCCAGTTGCTGAAACTGTTCGTGGCTTTAAGGAAATCCTTGATGGTAAACATGACCACTTGCCAGAAGATGCCTTCCGTGGTGTAGGTTCTATCGAAGATGTGATTGCAAAAGCTGAAAAAATGGGATTTTAAGAGGTGATCTATGGCTCAGTTAACTGTCCAGATCGTGACACCAGATGGTCTCGTCTATGATCACCATGCCAGCTATGTATCAGTTCGAACTCTGGATGGTGAGATGGGGATCTTGCCACGACATGAAAATATGATTGCGGTTTTAGCAGTTGATGAAGTAAAGGTAAAACGTATTGATGATGAAGATCACGTGAACTGGATTGCAGTAAACGGAGGCGTTATTGAAATTGCCAATGATATCATTACAATCGTTGCGGATTCTGCAGAACGTGCTCGTGATATCGATGTTAGCCGTGCAGAACGTGCCAAGCTTCGAGCAGAGCGTGAAATCGAAGAAGCCCACGAGAAACACTTGATTGATCAAGAGCGTCGTGCTAAGATTGCTTTGCAACGTGCTATTAATCGTATCAATGTCGGAAAAAGACTATAAGAAAAAATGAACTTGAGTTACCAAGTTCATTTTTTATGTTTTTTTAAGGAGCAAAACTGATGCAGACCGCTTCTGGTACATGGAAGTCGTTAGAAAGTTCTGCTAGACGACCAGTTTCAGGATTGCGTTTAAAGACGGTTGCATTGTCAGAGTCTTGATGGACAGCAATAACAAATTCTTGGCCTGGTGTCAAATCAAAATCACGTGGAGTCTGACCATGTGTTGGAACGATTTCTAATAACTCTAAGCTGCCGTCCGCAAGGATTGTATATACTGCGATAGAATCATGGCCCCGGTTAGAAGCGTAGAGGTATTTACCATCTTTAGAGAGACGAATAGCAGCAGTTCCATTAAAGCCTTCATAACCGTCTGGTAGAGTTGAAATGACCTGCATGCGTTCAAATTCGCCAACACCATCGTAGATTAAAACTTCGATAGTGCTATTGAGTTCACAAATCAGATAAGCGATTTTATAGTGGTTATGGAAAACGATATGGCGTGCTCCTGCTCCTGGCTGGCTGTGATAGGTATAGAGCTTAGATAATTTCCCTTCTTGATTAAGGTCGTAAGTAATTACTTGGTCAGTACCCAAGTCGCAGGTCACTAGATAGTGGTCAGGTGTTAAGTCTGTAAAGTGAACATGGGGCGAAGCTTGATTTTCGTGTGGACCTTGGCCACTGTGTTGATCCACATCACTAAGTAGAAGACGACCATCTTCCTGACGTTTATAAACAAGAACCTGCCCTTTGTGGTAGTTAGCTGCGTACACTAAATCGCGCTTTTCATCAACAGAAACATAACAGTGGGGAGCTCCTTCTTCAACGACATGATTTAATAAAGTTCCATCAGTTTGATAGGCTGCAATGCCCCCCTTGTCATCCTGACTACCAACGGTGTATAGATGTTGCTTCTGGTCAAAAGCAAGATAGGTTGGACTTGGTTCAGGAGCAAAAAGTTCTAGATTTGAAAGCTGCCCAGTTTCTGTATCAAAGTCTGCCTTGTAAATCCCTTGGGAAGTACGACGTGTATAAGTTCCAAAATAAACAGTTTCTTTCATAACTTTACCTCTATAATAAAGATAAGACTATTATATCACAAAAATTTTAGTTGGAGGAACTCTATAACACAGAGGTAAATATAATAAAATATCAAATTAAGCTTAGTTTTGTATTGATTTCCTTTTGAAAAGTGCTATAATAATCCTATACAAATTGCAAAGGAGTTTTTTTATGAAAAAACGTGTTTTCTTAGCAGCTGGAGTTGCTGTACTCTCAGCAGCTGTTCTAGCAGCTTGTTCATCTGGTAATGGGAATAAGGAAGCAACTAAACCAGTTACTTATGCCTATGTATTTTCATCAGATCCTGCAACTCTGGATTATACAGTTTCTGGGCAAAATTCTACAAAACAGATTACTGGTAATGTCATTGATGGACTACTGGAAAATGATCAATACGGGAATCTAGTACCATCAGTTGCAGAAGATTGGACTGTTTCCAAAGATGGTTTGACTTATACCTATAAAATTCGTAAGGGTATCAAGTGGTATACCAATGAAGGCGAAGAATATGGAGAAGTTAAGGCTCAGGATTTTGTGACTGGTCTAAAACACGCAGCTGACAAGAAATCAGAAGGACTTTATCTTGTACAGGATTCTATTAAAGGATTGGATGACTATGTAAATGGGAAAACAACGGATTTTTCTACTGTTGGTGTAAAAGCAACAGACGATTATACTGTAGTCTATACTTTAAACCATCCAGAATCATTCTGGAATTCGAAAACAACAATGGGAATTCTTGCTCCTGTTAGCGAAGACTTTTTAGCTTCTAAAGGAGATGACTTTGGTAAGGCGACTGATGTAACAAGCATTCTATACAATGGGGCTTATCTTCTCACAGGTCTTACATCTAAATCTTCTATTGAAATGACCAAAAACCAAAATTATTGGGATAAACAAAATGTCTTTATTGATGATATCAAATTATCATTCTTTGATGGTCAAGATGCTGACTCTCTTGGACGTGGATTTGATGAAGGAAATTATCCTGCAGCACCTCTCTTTAAAAACTCTGCTAACTATGAACGCTTAAAAGAAAAATACAAAGATAACATTATTTATAGTCAACAACAAGGAACTACTTTCTATATTTCGACTAATATTGACCGTGTTGCTTACAATCACACCGCTAAAACAAGTGATGCAGAAAAAACATCTACTAAGAAGGCCTTGCTGAACAAAGATTTCCGTCAAGCTTTGGCTTTTGCTACAGATCGTAAAGCAGGAATCTCTCAAGTATTTGGGGACGAAGTAGCACCGCGTAAATTACGTACAAGTTTAACACCTCCAACATTTGTACAAGTAGGAGAGCAGTCATTTGGGCAAGTAGCTAAGGCAGAATTGGATAAATTAGATGGTGTATGGAAAGATGTCAGTCTTGATGATGCCCAGGATTCACTTCATAATGTAGATAAGGCTAAAGCTAAATTGGAAGCTGCCAAGAAAACTCTTCAAGCTGATGGAGTACAGTTCCCTATTCATTTAGATATTCCAGTATCTTCTACTCGTCCACAGTTTGTGCGTCAATATCAATCTTATAAACAATCTATCGAGGAAGCTCTTGGATCAGATAATGTTGTAGTTGATATTCAACAAGTTTCTGATGATGAATTGGCAAGTATGACAGTTCTAGCTACTTCTAATACCAATACTGACTGGGATATTAATGCAAATAGTGGATGGGGGCCTGATTACGCAGATCCATCAACTTATCTAGATATATTTGATCCAACATCTGGACCAAATCTTCTTGGTTCCCTAGGTGTAGTACCAGGTAAAGACAGTCCAGCAATCAAAGCGGTTGGGTTAGATAAGTTTAAAGAGTTAATCACGGATGCTAATAGTGAGAAAACAGATCTTGAAAAACGATATTCTAAATATGCAAAAGCTCAAGCTTGGTTAACAGACAGTGCCTTGGTTATTCCTGCACAGTCAAACGGTGCCCAAATGCTAGTATCGAAGAAAGTTCTAGGTACTGGTGCAGATGGCTGGGTAGGTGATAAGACTGGTGAACTTAGCTATAAATACCTTAAAATCCAAGATAAGATTGTCACTACTAAAGAAATGGATGAGTTCCGCAAGAAATTTGCTGAAGAAAAAGCCAAATCAAACGCAGATTATCAGAAGAACTTAGACCGTCATATTCAAGACTAATCGAATCTCCTCTTTTGAGGGGATTTTTTATGTCTCTGTCTCCATGTAAGCACTTTAAAAAAGAGTTATTTTGATTCAAAAATGGTATAATGAGAGAACAATAGAAAGGAAGTATTTATGGAGCAAAAAGAGAAACATTTTAGCCTATCTTGGTTTTTCAAGTGGTTTTTGGATAACAAGGCAATTACGGTATTTTTGGTAACCTTATTATTGGGACTGAATCTTTTTATTTTAAGTAAGATTAGTTTTTTATTTTCACCTGTTTTAGACTTTTTAGCAGTTGTGATGCTGCCAGTCATTCTGTCTGGTCTGCTATATTATTTGTTGAATCCTATTGTTGATTGGATGGAGAAGCATAAGGTTAATCGTGTTATAGCTATCAGTATTGTCTTTGTGATTATCGCCCTCTTTATCATTTGGGGCTTGGCAGTCGCCATTCCAAATCTACAACGTCAGGTTTTAACATTTGCAAGAAATGTACCAATCTATCTCGAAGATGCAGACAGAGTTATTAATGATTTGGTAACCAAGCGTTTGCCAGATGATTTCAGACCTCAGTTAGAGCAAGTTTTGACCAATTTTTCTAGCCAGGCTACAGTTTGGGCAAGTAAAGTTTCATCTCAGGCAGTCAACTGGGTGAGCGCCTTTATTAGCGGGGCATCTCAAGTGATTGTTGCCTTGATTATCGTTCCTTTCATGCTCTTTTATCTCTTGCGTGATGGGAAAGGTTTGCGCAACTATTTGACCCAATTCATGCCGACGAAATTGAAGGAACCTGTAGGACAAGTTTTATCAGATGTAAATCAACAGTTGTCCAACTATGTTCGAGGGCAAGTAACAGTGGCTATTATTGTAGCAGTAATGTTTATCATCTTCTTCAAGATTATCGGTCTACGCTATGCGGTTACGCTGGGTGTTACTGCTGGTATCTTAAATCTGGTTCCTTATCTTGGTAGTTTCCTAGCCATGATTCCTGCCCTAGTATTGGGTTTGATTGCTGGGCCAGTCATGCTGTTAAAAGTGGTGGTTGTCTTTATCGTAGAACAAACTATTGAAGGCCGTTTTGTCTCTCCATTGATTTTGGGAAGTCAATTAAACATCCATCCCATTAATGTTCTCTTTGTCTTGTTAACTTCAGGATCCATGTTTGGTATTTGGGGAGTCTTACTCGGTATCCCAGTTTATGCCTCTGCTAAGGTTGTCATTTCAGCCATTTTTGAATGGTATAAGGTAGTCAGTGGCCTATATGAACTAGAGGGAGAGGAAATCAAGAGTGAACAATAGTCAACAGATGTTACAGGCTTTGGAAGAGCAAGATTTAACCAAGGCTGAGCATTATTTCGTCAAAGCTTTAGAAAATGATCCAAGTGACCTTCTGTATGAGTTGGCAACTTATCTTGAAGGGATTGGTTTTTATCCTCAGGCCAAGGAAATTTACCTGAAAATTGTAGAGGATTTTCCAGAGGTTCATCTTAATCTAGCAGCGATTGCTAGCGAGGATGGTCAAATCGAAGAAGCTTTTGCTTACCTAGAGGAAATCCAACCCGACAGTGACTGGTATGTTTCGGCTTTGGCTCTGAAGGCAGACCTTTACCAGCTGGAAGGTTTGACAGATGTGGCGCGTGAGAAATTGTTAGAGGCCTTGACTTATTCAGAGGACCCTCTCTTGATATTGGGATTGGCAGAGTTGGATAGTGAGTTGGAAAATTACCAAGAGGCCATTCAAGGCTATGCCCAGTTAGATAATCGTACTATTTATGAGCAGACAGGTATTTCCACCTATCAACGAATTGGTTTTGCCTATGCTCAGTTAGGGAAATTTGAAACGGCCACAGAGTTTTTAGAAAAAGCCCTAGAGTTAGAATACGATGACCTAACAGCTTTTGAGTTGGCCAGTCTTTACTTTGATCAAGAAGAATATCAAAAAGCTGTCCTCTACTTTAAGCAGCTTGATACTATTTCTCCTGACTTTGAAGGATATGAGTATGGGTATAGTCAGGCTTTACATAAGGAACATCAAGTTCAAGAAGCCCTGCGTATCGTTAAGCAAGGCCTGGAGAAAAATCCCTTTGAAACTCGTCTCTTGCTAGCTGCTTCACAATTCTCTTATGAACTGCATGATGCCAGTGGTGCAGAAAACTACCTCCTTACTGCAAAAGAAGATGCTGAGGATACGGAAGAAATCTTACTCCGTCTAGCTACTATTTATCTAGAACAGGAGCGTTATGAGGACATTCTAGACTTACAAAGTGAGGAGCCAGAAAATCTCTTGACCAAGTGGATGATTGCTCGTTCCTATCAAGAAATGGATGATTTGGATACCGCCTATGAGCATTATCAAGAGTTGGCAGGAGATTTGAAGGATAATCCAGAGTTTCTGGAACACTATATCTACCTCTTGCGTGAATTGGGCTATTTTGAAGAAGCAAAAGTCAATGCACAAGCTTACTTAAAACTAGTTCCAGATGATGTACAAATGCAAGAATTGTATGAAAGACTGCAGGAATAAAATGATTTAAAGCTATATCTTATCAATTTTGAAAGATATAGTTTTTATTTTTGTTAACAATGTAATTTTTTTATAAAAATAGTTGTAATTTAGTTTATGTATGCTATAATAGGGACAATTATTTTAAGGAGGTGTCAGTATGTCTTATTTATTTGAGATATTACCGAGTTTATTGAGCGGTGCAAGCATGACTTTACAGGTTTTTGCACTGGTCTTGATTTTTTCTATTCCCTTGGGCGTTTTGATTGCCTTTGCCTTGCAAGTCCATTGGAAGCTCCTCCATCATCTGATTAACATCTATATCTGGATCATGCGAGGAACACCCTTGCTCTTGCAATTGATTTTTATCTATTATGTGCTCCCAAATATTGGGATCCGTTTGGATCGCCTTCCTGCGGCTATCATTGCCTTTGTTTTGAATTATGCTGCTTACTTTGCTGAAATCTTCCGTGGGGGGATTGATACCATCCCTAAAGGTCAATATGAGGCTGCTAAGGTCTTGAAGTTTAGTCCTTTTGACACAGTGTGCTATATTATCTTGCCTCAGGTGACCAAGATTGTTCTTCCAAGCGTATTTAATGAGGTTATGAGTTTGGTCAAGGATACGTCTCTAGTCTATGCTCTAGGTATTTCAGACCTTATCTTAGCAAGCCGAACAGCTGCCAACCGTGATGCCAGCCTTGTTCCCATGTTCTTGGCAGGAGCCATTTACTTGATTTTGATTGGGATTGTGACAATCATTTCCAAAAAAGTTGAGAAGAAGTACAGTTACTATAGATAGGAGGCTGTCATGTTAGAATTACGAAATATCAATAAGAAATTCGGAGACAAACGAATCCTGTATGATTTCAGTCTAAGTATTCCCGAAAAGCAAATCCTAGCTATCGTTGGGCCTTCGGGTGGAGGTAAGACGACTCTCTTACGCATGCTTGCGGGTCTTGAAACCATTGATTCAGGTCAAATCTTTTATAATGGAGAACCCTTAGAATTGGACGAACTGGAGAAGCGGAATCTACTGGGATTTGTATTCCAAGATTTTCAACTTTTTCCTCATTTATCCGTTCTAGATAATTTGATCTTATCACCTGTGAAAACAATGGGAATGAAGCAGGAAGAGGCTGAGCAGAAGGCGCGTGGACTCTTGGAACAGTTAGGGCTAGCAGGACATGCAGATGCTTATCCATTTTCATTATCAGGTGGGCAAAAGCAGCGAGTGGCTTTGGCGCGTGCTATGATGATTGACCCAGAAATCATTGGTTACGATGAACCAACTTCTGCACTGGATCCAGAATTACGCTTGGAAGTGGAAAAACTAATCTTGCAAAATAGGGAACTTGGCATGACCCAGATTGTGGTTACCCATGATTTACAGTTTGCGGAAAATATTGCAGATGTATTATTAAAAGTAGAACCTAAATAGGAGGAAAAAGTGATGAAAAAATTGATGCTTATACTAGTCAGTCTAATGACTGCTTTGTTCTTAGTAGCTTGTGGGAAAAACGCTAGTGAAACTGGTGGAGATAATTGGTCTAAGTACGAGTCTAACAAGTCTATTACTATTGGATTTGATAGTACTTTTGTTCCAATGGGATTTGCTCAGAAAGATGGTTCCTATGCAGGATTTGATATTGATTTAGCTACAGCTGTTTTTGAAAAATATGGAATTACGGTAAATTGGCAACCGATTGATTGGGATTTGAAAGAAGCTGAATTGACAAAAGGAACGATTGATCTGATTTGGAATGGCTATTCCGCTACAGACGAACGCCGTGAAAAGGTAGCATTCAGTAACTCATATATGAAGAATGAGCAGGTATTGGTGACTAAGAAATCTTCAGGTATCACGACTGCAAAGGATATGGCTGGAAAGACATTAGGAGCTCAAGCTGGTTCATCTGGTTATGAGGACTTTGAAGCAAATCCAGCGATTTTGAAGGATATTGTTGCTAATAATAAAGCGAATCAATACCAAACCTTTAATGAAGCCTTGATTGATTTGAAAAACGATCGAATTGATGGTCTATTGATTGATCGTGTCTATGCAAACTATTATTTAGAAGCAGAAGGCGTTTTAAACTATTATAATGTCTTTACAGTTGGACTAGAAACAGAAGATTTTGCAGTTGGAGCACGTAAGGAAGATACAACTCTGGTTAAAAAGATAAATGAAGGATTTTCTAATCTTTATAAGGATGGTAAGTTCCAGGAAATCAGCCAAAAATGGTTTGGAGAAGATGTAGCAACCAAAGAAGTGAAAGAAGGAAAATAAAATAGATAACAAGCCTAGTTTTTACATTTAAAACTGGGCTTTGTTTTTTTATAGACTTTATTTTATAAAGCTAGAGTAACTTCTAAATTTTTTAGCTATTTTGGGCAGTTCTTATGCATCTAGCTTAATTCTGTAATCCCTTATCTATTGCTAAAATTCAATGAAGAGGTGATAAAAATATCAGAAAATTCCTTTTTATAATTAAGTTATATGAATAATCAAACAATATAGAAAATCTCTAAAGTAATATAATTTATATTTTTGTAAGGGATTACTAGAAGACGGAGTTTGTGAAATTATTTTGGCGAGTATAGCTCAAAATGTTTGATTTATAGACATAAAAAGAGTATAATAAATTGTGACCCTTTAAAATATGCCTATATATTTTAGGGGGGGGGCTTTTTGTTTAGCCTTCTTGAATATATTAACTGATAATTATCAGAAAAAAGGAGTAAGGGAATGTTTAAACCCAAAGGGCATCATGTTCGTCAATCACAAGTGGAGAAATTCACACGTTATAGTATCCGTAAGGTTAGTTTTGGTGCGGCTAGTGTGGCTGTAGCTACTGGATTGTTTTTCCTTGGTGGAGGAAGCGTCCAAGCGGCTGAACAACTAACCAATTCAGAACCTACAGAAGTTCAAAATCCTCAAAATCTAACTGATAAGTCCTCGGAACCCTCTAAGGAAGTTACTGGACAAGCATCTGCTACTGATAAAGCGCCCGATGGACAAAATAATACTTCTGTAAAAGAGTCTGCTGCTGACAAACAAGCCGGTGAAGTTGAAACTCCAAATGTAGCGACGAAAAAAGTTGCTATTAATACAACAGCGTTAGAAGATTTAGTTACTAAAGCTGAAAGTCGATTAAGTCAATTAACTGAAGGCAAGAAAACAAAATCAGTCATTGATGATGCTAAAAATTTGGTTAATAAAGCAAAAGAACTTCTAAACGATGATACAAAAACACAGACAAAAGTAGATGCACTTGCTAAACAACTTTCAAGTAGCCTTGTCATTTTAAACAGTATCAAATCAGAAGCAACAGAAGAGAAAGTAAACAAAAACCAAGACTCAAGAAATGGACAAGCTATTCCTGGAAAAGATGAGAGTGGGTTTAGAGCGGATACATCAGGTAATGGTGGTACAACAACTGTAACAAATGATGAGTTGACACCAACAACGCCAGCGAAACCAACTGCGAAAAATATTATAGGTAGTACAAGTACAGTATCACGAGAAAACTTTACAGGTTGGGATACGTATAAAATGCCGTTTGGTGTCCAATCTGGATCAGGAACACTAGGGGTAGACTCAGCGGAACAAAAAGCGAATGCTGAAGGATTACAATTCAGAGTGTTTTCTGATCAAAGAGCAGGTACGCGTGTTACACCTGGACCATCTAACTTTACATTTGAGTTGCAACCAAGTGATGTCAAGGCACGTGTTGACTACGGATTGAAACTTCCTGCAGAAGAAGTACAAAAAATTATTGAAGAAGCTCCTCTATGGCGTGGAAAATTGAAATATAATAATACAAGAATTCAAAGTTCAGCTGCTTCTACTTACTTTGGTGGTGGACCGTACGAATATTTATTATCAAGTATTTATAAACTTGGTTATGAACAAGGAATTGATAAAGTTTACGTCAAAGATGCAAGTAAACGTATTGAAGTAACAGAAGAAGCGAAAGCGGCAGGTTGGACTGTTTCTGATTTTACAGTATCAAATATGCCTGGGGGATTAGTATATGATAAACAATCGGATAGTATACAAGGGGTTGTAACGCATAGTAGTCCATTTAACTATCAAAAACTAGTGGCGACAGTTACTTTTACTAATACCAAAACTGGAAAAAATGTAAGAATTCCGTTAGATCTACATAGATACGGTGGTACAGCATGGAAAGATGGTACGCCACCTACGTTAGAAATTAACGATGCCGTTAAAGAAGGTAAAGTAGGAGAAGAACTTGTAGTACCAGTAGAATATAGAGATGCTGGAGCTTCCCATGCCGGTGCACCAAATGGTAGAAATATTCCTTATAATTTAACGGATGAAAATGGAAATCCTCTTAACCGTACAGCAACGATTAGAGAAACTGTGGGACGTGCAATTCTTGGTG
The DNA here is from genome assembly GCF_963516575.1 of uncultured Streptococcus sp. Taxonomy (GTDB): domain Bacteria; phylum Bacillota; class Bacilli; order Lactobacillales; family Streptococcaceae; genus Streptococcus. Next base: position 7,342 of record NZ_CAUQCP010000040.1, on the reverse strand, counting down.
TTTCTGGAGTGAAAATTACTGGAACTACAGGGGCAGGCGCTAGTACTGTTACAGATTTAACAGGGGATGACACTAAAATTCCTGGTGTCGGTTTCACAATTGCCTCAAATGACATGACTGAACGAAATAAAAATGGATTTAAAGGGACACCGACTGAAGCAGGGATTTACCGTGTCTCAATTTATGCACGAGACTATAAAGAAACGAATGCGAATGAAGCATATGCACATGCTACCTTTAAAATTTCACCTGCAGTATCTGTGAAAAATGTACATGCATATGATAAAGAGGTACCAATTACAATTTCAAGAGGTGCTTCAGAAGCTACGATTACATTACCAGATGGCACAAATACAAAAGTTGTTGCCAAAGATGGGAAATGGGTTGTTACAGAAACTACAAATACAGCTGTAAATGTTAATGATGAAATCGGTACAGTTGGCGAAACTTTCAATCTAAAAGTACTTCCAACTGCAACAGCTAAAGCAGCTACGGATAATATTAAGGTAACTGCAAGTAGTGAAAATGTAACAGCAACATTTACAAGAGCAGAAGTAGCTTTAAAAACTAAACTTGGAGAAAATGTAACAGCAACCTTTAATAAATCAACAGGTCGTTGGGATTTACCAGCTGAAATCGCTGAGAAGAAAACGGTTAACAGCGATGGAACGACTACATGGTTAAAACGTGACCTATACGTTGATGTTGATAAAAACGGTGAAACAATATTCAATGTCTATGAATATACTCGTACCTTAAATGCAGAAGGAAAAGTAACAGCTGTTAGCGATCCTACTCGTACATTAACAACTTATAACAAAGAAAATGCAGCAAATAGTGCAGCGGAGTCAGCTAATGATACGAATAAAGGAATGATTGTAACTGTAAAATATAACAAGGGACTAAATAAATGGACTGCAGATGATAACTCAACTGTAACAGCAACGAAAACTGGAGATAAATGGACAATTTCTACTTCATCAGGATTCAATGGAACAGTTGATGCAGTTTATGCAGAAAGTTCAGATAAAGCGTCTGTATTAAATGATGCTCCGACAGTGCATTCGACTTCTTATACAACTGTAAAAGGTGCAACAGTAGATTTAGTAAAACAAAAATCAGCTACAGTAACGATTACAGATAAAGAAGATGATGCGACAACTGCTCCAACGAAGAAGGAAACAACAGTTACAAAAGTAACATTAACAGCTCCTTCAGGGAAGGTAACAGAATATACTAGTGTTTCAGATGCAGCAGCGGTGAAATTAACAGAAACAGGAGAGTACACTGTTAAAGTAGATGTAAAAGACAGTAATGGAAATAAAGTTACTGCAGATTCAGATACAACAACAGGAACAAATGAAAATGACAATTCTGCGGTAGCTTCAACGACCTATGTGATTACAGTTAAAGATCAAGAAACAAATAAATTATATAAAGTAGAAGATGATACTGTTACGAATGACGAATTAAAAGCAAAAGTAAACCCTACAACTGTAGAGGGATTCACTCCAAGTAAAAATGATATTACGGATATTCCAACTACTACAGGTAAAGCTGGGCAAACATTGCCAACTCCTGCAACAGTTACGTACACAAAAGATACTGAAACAATTCAAGTAGAAACAAAAGTGGATGTTGTAGTCTTACCAAAAGTAACACCAACAGGAGTAACAGTACTAAAAGATAGTACTAACTTAGAAAATGTAGTAAAAGAAAAAGCGAAAGAAGCAGTTAAAGCAATTGCCACAGATAAAATTCCTACGGGAGTTACTGTATCTATTAAAGAAGTAAAAGCAGGAACTCTTTCAGGAACAACTACAATAGGTGACCAAACTCCAGCAAAAGTAGTAGTAGAATACAAAGATGCTAATAATAATGTTGTTGAAACTAGAGAAGTTGAAGTTCCAGTAACGGTGGTAGGATCTACAGTAAATAAAATTGTTAAGTTTGAAGATGATGAGTTAACAGATAACGAAGTAAAAGCAGCTGTAACACCGGGAACAAATGGAACTAAAGGAGAACCGCTTTTAACAGCTAATATTACAGCTGAACCAGGTACGAAAGAAGTTGCCATTCCGGTAACATATAATAATGGTGAGTTATCGGAAAGAGTAGTAGTCCCAGTCGTAGTCTTACCAAAAGCAACTGGTGAAGCAGATGTACCAAAAGGTTCAACAGTAGATAAAGTAAAAGAAGTAGCGCAAGCAAAAGCGACAGCATTAGTAGAAGCAGTCAAAGGAAAATTACCAGCAGGAGCAACAGTGACAGTTGGTGATATAACAGAAGCTGTTGCAGAAACTCTAACAAATGAAAAAGGTACAAACAAGGGTGTTGTAAATGTTCCAGCAACATATACAGTAGATGGAAAAACATACAATACAACAGTACCAGTAACGATTAATGTATTAGGTTCAGAACCAAAAACAGTCTACACTGTAGAAGGAACAAAACCAGATGCTGAGAAAGTTAAGAATGCTGTAACACCAGGTACTGGAGGAACAGTTAATGCTCCAACAGAAGCAGGATTACCAGAAACAACAGGTAAAGTAGGAGCAAAAGATGTAACTGTACCAACAACAGTAACATATCCAACAGGAGATGAAACTGTAAATGTACCAGTTGAAGTATTACCAAAAGCAACACCAGAAAAAGTAACAACATTAAAAGATACAACTGGTGACAACCTAACAACAGCTGTAAAAGAAAAAGCACAAGCTGCACTAGGTAAACTAACATTACCATCAGGAGTTACAGTAGAATTAGTACCAAATCAAAATTATGCTGTTCCAGCAACAGATTCAAATGGTGATAAAACAGCAGTACCAGTAAAAGTACAATACAAAGACGCTACAGGTACAGTAGTAGCAGAAGATACTATTTCAGTCCCAGTTACAGTAGTAAGCTCAACTCCAAGTAAAATTGTCGTGTTCGAAGGTGAAAAACCAACAGCGGAACAAGCAAAAGAAGCCGTAACACCAGGAACAGATGGTACAAAAGGGGAACCAACAACATTACCAGAAACAACAGGTAAAGCAGGAGCGACTGATGTTAAAGTAGACGTACCAGTAACTTATGACAATGGTAAGTTAACAGAAACAGTAAGTGTTCCAGTAACAGTATTACCAAAACCAGAAGCTGATGAAATTCTAGTTGCTAAAAATAGTGATAAGGATAAAGCTAAAGAAAAAGTCCTTGCAAAAGCGAAAAAAGCAATTGAAGATTCAACATTTACAGGTAAATTACCACAAGGTGCAACCGTTACTGTTGATGAAACAGCTACAATAACTGTGCCAGACTTAACAGAAGATACTGAAGTGGATGTACCAGTTAAATACACTGTAGATGGTCAAGAAAAAACGACTACTGTTAAAGTACCGGTTACAATTGTAGAAGGTGTTCCGCAAATTGTACCTGTAAAAGAAAATAATGATGTTTTACCAAATCCAGAGAAGAGTATCGATAAAGAAGATTATCCAGAAGGATCAACATTTAGATACAAAACTCCAGAAGGACAAACAAGTCCAATCGATGTAACAACAACTGGAGATAAGAACGTGGTTGTTGAAGTGCTTGACCCACAAGGAAACACAATTGTTGAAGTACCAGCAACTGTACGTGTAGTAGGTAGCACACCTCAATTTGTGGTAGCAGATCCAACTAAGAAACAACCAGAGGTAAAAGACAGTATCACTCCAGGAGACTATCCAGAAGGAACAACATTTGAGTACAAGACACCAGTAGATACAACAACTGCAGGAGAAAAAGATGTAACTGTTGTAGCTAAGCTAAATGGTCAACCAATTGCAGAAGTTCCTGCAAAAGTAGTGGTAGTAGATCCTAAGACACAATACGTAGTAGCAGATCCAAGCAAACCACAACCAGATGCTTCTAAGAGCATTGATCCAGAACAATACCCAGATGGCACAACATTTGAGTACAAAACTCCAGTAGATACAACTACACCAGGAGAAAAAGATGTAGTTGTCGTTGCGAAAGATGGAGAAGATAAACTTGTTGAAGTACCAACAAAAGTGAAGGTTGTACAAGGAAATCCACAAATCGTTCCAGTGGATGAAGGTAAGAAACAACCATCTCCTGAAGATAGTATTGATTCGAATGATTACCCAGAAGATGCAACATTTGAGTACAAAGAGGAAGTAGATACATCTACACCAGGCGATAAGAAAGTTACTGTTGTTGTGAAACAAGGGGATAAGGTATTGGTTGAAGTGCCATCTACAGTACGTGTAGTTGAAAGTTATCCTAAATATGTCCCAGTAGATCCAGCTAAGAAACAGCCAGATCCAAAAGAAAACATTAATCCAAATGATTTCCCAACTGGAACAACATTTGAATATAAAGATAATACTCCAGTAGATACAACAACACCAGGTGAAAAACCTGTAACGGTAGTAGCTAAGCTGAATGGACAACCAATTACAGAAATTCCAGCGACGATTGTAGTAGTAGAATCTAAGACACAATATGTTCCAGTGAATGCTGAAGGTGATAAGAAACCAAAACCACAAGATAGCATTACACCAGATGATTATCCAGAAGGTTCAACGTTTGAATATAAGACTCCAGAAGGGCAAACAACTCCATATGATGGAACAACACCGGGTGAAAAAGATGTTACTGTAGTCGTGAAAGATTCAGATGGAAATACAATTGTAGAAGTACCTGCGAAAATTAAAGTTGTTCAAGGTAAAGAACAATTAACTCCAGTAAATGCTGAAGATAAAGATAAACCTAAAGCTGAAGATAGTATCACACCAAGCGACTATCCAGAAGGGTCAACGTTCGAATACAAAGTTCCAGAAGGACAAACAACTCCATATGATGGAACAACTCCAGGGGATAAACCAGTTACAGTAGTTGTAAAAGATAAAGATGGAAAAGTGTTAGTAGAGGTACCAGCAACCATTAAAGTTGTGGAATCAAAACCTAAACCAATCGAAACACCAGTAACGAATACTCCATTAGAAAAAGGTGACTATACTAAAGGTCTAAATGTTCCAAAAGAATCAACAGTTGAGGTAGTAGGTGGTCTTCCAGACTTAACAACACCAGGAGAAAAAACTCCTGTAGAAGTTAAGATTACATTGAAAAATGGTAAATCATATACAGTAAAAGTACCTGTAACAGTAACACCAGTTAAGGAAATTGAAACACCAGTTACAACAGATAAATTGACTCCAGAGGATATCTTGAAACAAATTAAAGTACCAGAAGGAGCAACAGCTAAGGTCGGAGACTTACCAGATTTAACAACACCAGGTAAGAAAGACCCAGTTAAAGTAACTGTGACATTACCGAATGGCAAAGTGGTTACGGTAGAAGTTCCAGTAAATGTAACACCAATTACACCAATTGAAACACCAGTAACAAAAGACAAACTGACTCCAGAAGATATCTTAAAACAAATTAAAGTACCAGAAGGAGCAACAGTTAAAGTAGGAAGCATTCCAGACTTAACAACACCAGGTAAGAAAGACCCAGTGAAAGTAACTGTGGAATTACCGAATGGAAAAGTAATAACAGTAGAAGTACCAGTAAATGTAACGCCTATTGAAGATATTGTTAAAAAACAAGGTGATCCAATTACTGCGGAAGATGTTGAAAAACACATTCCAAAAGGAGTAAAAGTTATCTCAATTGGAGATAAACCTACAACAGATGTTCCAGGTGAAAGACCAAGTATTCCAGTTGTGATTGAATTACCAAATGGAATTCGAGTGACTGTAAATATACCTGTAATCGTAACTCCAAAAGTAACTCCTATTGTAGTGGAAGTTGGAACTCCTATTACAGAAAATGATGTCAAGAAACGTATCGACTTACCAGAAGGATGGGAAATTGTTGAAGTAGGAAAAATTCCAACAACAGAAACACCTGGAGCAAAACCAGTGGTTAAAGTGAAAGTAAAATTACCTGATGGTCGTATTATTACAGTGGAAGTTCCTGTAACAGTAACACCTAAATCACAAAATGGTGGCGGAGCAATTGCTCAAAATGGTGGTTCAACTGTGCAGATTGTAACGGAATATCTAGATGAAAATGGTAACCGAATTACTTCAGATAAAGAAGGAAAACACAATCCAATAGAGTTGGAAGGATATGAATTTAGTCATTCAACAACGGATGCTAAAGGAAATACCCTACATCACTATAAGAAAGTGAAAAAACCAATCAATCAAGAGACTCCTACAAGTCCAGAAAAACCAGTAGCTACTCCAGTTCAGACAAGTTCTACAGATTCTAAACAAGTAGCTGAAACAACCGTATCCAATGACAAGAAGGAATTACCAAATACTGGTACAGAAGATAAGGCTGGTCTAGCTAGTCTTGGACTTCTTGGAATGTTGGGTGCATTCGGACTTGTAGCTCGCAAGAAAAAAGAAGACTAAGAAAGAAACTTCCTTTCTAAAGTTTGATAAAAAAATAGACTGAGGTGAAAACTTCAGTCTATTTCTTTTGGCTATGAAAAAATCCCCTGACAAGAGTCAGAGGATAAGAGCTTATTTCATTGTTGGGAAGAGTAATACATCACGGATAGTGGTTGTATCAGTGAGGAGCATGCAGAGACGGTCGATACCGATTCCCAAACCACCTGTTGGTGGCATACCGTATTCAAGGGCTTCAATGTAGTCATAGTCGATTCCTGTCGCTTCATCGTCACCAAGTTCTTTGGCTTTAGCTTGGGCTTCGAAGCGACTAAGCTGGTCGATTGGATCGTTGAGCTCAGTAAAGGCATTACCGTACTCCTTAGTCATGATGAAGAGCTCGAAACGGTCAGTAAAGCGTTCGTCTTCAGGATTCTTCTTCGCAAGTGGAGATACAGCTACTGGATGTCCATAGACAAAGGTTGGTTGGATCAAGGTTTCTTCAACAAACTCTTCAAAGAAGGCATTGATAATGTGACCAACTTCAGTGTAGTGCTTCTCAACTGGAACTTTCTTCTCAGCAGCGATAGCTTTAGCTTTCTCCAAAGTCATATCTTGCCAGAAATCTACACCAGTAATTTCTTTGATAGCATCCACCATATGAACACGTTTAAATGGTTCATTGATTTTGATTTCAGTACCTTGATAGTTAACTGGGCCATCGCCTTTAACTGATTTAGCAGCGTGTTGGATAATGCCTTCAGTCAAGTCCATGATGTCTTGGAAGTCTGCATAAGCTTGGTAAACTTCGATGGAAGTAAATTCAGGGTTATGAGTAGCATCCATTCCCTCGTTACGGAAGATACGGCCAATTTCATAGACGCGTTCCATACCACCCACGATAAGGCGTTTCAAGTGAAGCTCAGTCGCGATACGAAGCACCATGTCAATGT
>NZ_CAUQCP010000039.1:0-20545 GCF_963516575.1 uncultured Streptococcus sp. | reverse complement strand
ATATCTACGGCAAGGCGACGTTGACGTGGTTTGAAGAGATTTTCGAAGAGTATTAAAAGAAAAAGGACTAGATTTCTCTAGCCTTTCATTTCTAATTAGAATTTTTTACGTTTACGAGCTGCTTCTGATTTACGTTTACGTTTTACAGAAGGTTTTTCATAGAATTCACGTTTGCGTGTTTCTTGAAGAGTACCAGCTTTAGTAACCGCACGTTTGAAACGACGAAGTGCGTCGTCAAGAGATTCATTCTTACGTACTACTGTTTTAGACATTTTTTTCACTCCCTTCAAGTTCAAGATCTATTCTATTTTACACGTAAAAGGAATAATTGTCAAGAAAAAACTGCCATAAACTTATATTATCTTCAATTTTAATCTTGTTAAAATTGATTAACATTTATAGATGGAAATGATATAATAGTGGCACATATTGATTAGCAAAAATTAGTATTATTTAGAAGTGAGTCTATAACATGAAAAGAATCATAAAAATTTACCCTGTGGTCAGTATTTTAGTTGTAATTTGTTTATTGCTAGGAATTCTTACTACCTTTTGGGGAAGTGTAATGTATGACTTATTTGCATTTCATTCAAAGCCAATTTATTGTTGGCAATACTTTAGTGGTACATTTATGCATGGAAGTAAAGAAGCACCAGTATGGTTTATATGGTTTCATTTAGTTTTAAATACTTTAATGTTACTTCCTTTTGGTGGGCTATTGGAGTATAAAAGGGGATCAAAATATGTATTTTTAGTTTTTATTACTTCTATGGTAATATCTTCAATTGTATTCCATCTATTAACACAGAATCAAAACATTCAAGCATCGGGTATCTCTGCTATTGGCTATGCTTTTGTAACGGGTGGGGTGATGAGTATGTTTAGTATATGGAAAAATTTCAATTTAGGATTAAAACTATTTTATATCCTTCTAATCGTTCTATCTCTCACCATGCTTCTACCAAGTATAACAGGCTGGATTTCAACCTTTCTTCACATGTCAGGAATTGCCAGTTATATCATGGTTTCCAGCATCAACAACTATCGACTGTCTTAATAAAAATCGTATAGTATCATAAAAAATAGTCAATACGATTATATCAAAGTTTACAGACATTTAAGAATTTTCTATTGGATGCCTTTTTATATGAAATATCGAAAACTGTTATGGTGATTTACAGAAAAATTTCTTTTAGCAGGATAGTGAACATTTGAAGTAAAAAACCACTCACTCCAAAGAGCAAGTGGTTCTTGTAATTTTTATTTTTCAAGTAAGCTAAGCGCTTCAGCATCTGCGATGATGGTCACATCTGGATGATTTTGCAAGCTACTTGCTGGTAGATTCTCAGTTACTGGTCCAGACACTGTTCCGGCAATGGCTTCTGCTTTTGATGCACCGTAAGCAAAAAGAATAATAGACTTAGCATCCAAGATGTTTTTAATCCCCATTGAAATGGCTTGGGTTGGAACGTCTTCAATCTTGTCAAAGAAGCGCGCATTAGCTTCGATAGTAGACTGATCAAGTTCGACTAGATGCGTTTGACTGTCAAATGGAGTACCAGGTTCATTAAATCCGATATGTCCATTGCGACCGATTCCCAAGATTTGGAGGTCAACAGGATGGTCAGCCAAAATTTGGTTGTAGCGTTCAACTTCAGCTTCAGCATTGTCCTTAACCCCACGAGGCAAGAAACTTTCTTTAAATGGTTTTTGGTTAAACAAGTTTTCTTGCATGAAGTAACGATAAGACTGTGGGTTGTCCCCATCAAGCCCTACATACTCATCAAGGTTGACACTGGTTAGATTTGAAAAATCAAGGTCACTCTCAACAATTTCCTTGTAAAATTCAAGTGGGCTACTTCCTGTCGCAAGTCCTAGGGTTTGAGCGCCGTTGGCTAATTTTTCCTTCAAAATCTCAAAAGCAACTTTTCCACCTTCGATTTGGTTTTCAACTTTAATAACTTTCATCTTTTTATCCTCCGTTTCAATCTATATTTATTATATGGTATAGACCAATTTTTGTCAAGTGAAAACGATTTAATTTCTAAAAAAAGAGCGACTATACTTGAAACATGTTATAATGGATAGGATTAGAACTTAGAAAGAATGAACAGATATATGAATACAGCTGATTTTGATTTCCACTTACCCGAGGAATTAATTGCCCAAACGCCCCTTGAAAAACGGGATGCTTCTAAACTCCTCATTGTAAACCGTGAGACTGGAAAAATGCAGGATAAACACTTCCACTCTATTATTGATATGCTGGAACCTGGCGACGCCCTTGTCATGAACGACACCCGAGTTCTCCCTGCCCGCCTCTATGGTCAAAAGGAAGAAACTGGAGGTCATGTGGAACTTCTCCTGCTCAAAAACACTGCTGGCGATGAGTGGGAAGTTCTGGCTAAACCTGCCAAACGCCTCAAGGTCGGTACTCGTGTCAGCTTTGGTGATGGCCGTCTCAGCGCTGTCGTTACGGAAGAATTGACCCACGGGGGCCGTATTGTCCGCTTTGAATACCAAGGAATTTTCCTAGAAGTCTTGGAAAGTCTAGGTGAAATGCCTCTGCCACCTTATATCCACGAAAAATTGGATGACCGTGAACGTTATCAAACCGTCTACGCCAAGGAAAGTGGCTCTGCAGCAGCACCTACTGCTGGTCTTCACTTCACCAAAGAACTGCTAGCAGAAATCCAAGCTAAGGGTGTCCATCTGGTCTATCTGACTCTCCATGTCGGACTCGGAACCTTTAGACCCGTTTCAGTTGACAATTTGGACGAACACGAAATGCACTCAGAATTCTACCAGCTTTCTGAGGAAGCGGCTGCAACCCTTCGCTCTGTCAAAGAAAATGGTGGTCGTGTCATCGCTATCGGAACCACTTCTATCCGCACCTTGGAGACCATTGGTTCCAAGTTTGATGGGCAAATCCAAGCAGATTCTGGCTGGACCAATATCTTTATCAAACCTGGCTATGAATGGAAGGTTGTTGATGCCTTCTCAACTAACTTCCACCTGCCAAAATCAACTCTGGTCATGCTGGTTTCTGCATTTGCAGGTCGCGAATTAGTATTAGATGCCTACCACCATGCCATCCAAGAACACTACCGCTTCTTTAGTTTTGGCGATGCCATGTTTATCTATTAATTTCATAATGAAAAAACGCATATTATCAGGCAAAATCCTTTGGTGCTCTAAGCTTTTCTAATGATAGAACAAGGTCGCAAAAAAGTCTGAAAAACTCTCAGAATCGCCGTCTCAGCACCAAAAATGCGTAAAAATTGCATGAAAAAACGAAAATTCGAGGTCTGCATACAAAAAATCGGAGGTGTTAGCCTCCAATTTGTCCTATTTATTTTTTATTGTTTTTTTTATTGTAGAGCAGACCCAAGCGAATGAACATAGGTTGTAAAAAGCAAATGAAAAAATTGCGAGGATGATAGCTCCTGTATCTAAATAACCTCTTTCAAGACCGTTTTTCAACAACAACAAGCCTGTAGTTTCGATAACGATCAAATATAAAAATATATAAAAAATTTTCGCATTAAGCATATTGTTACCGCTTTCTTTTTATTTGGTTTTATTGTATAATAAAAGTTGAAAAAAATCAAAAATACAAAGGAGTTTCCGTTATGTCTAAGATGTCTAAATGCATGTGTTTGCTAGCTATGTCTGTTTTCTGTATGTCTAGCATTTCCCCGTCGCTTGTTGTTTTTGCTGATGATAGCTTATCGGCAAACTCTAAAGTTGTATCTGGTGAGACTCAGTTTAAGAATGGCTCATCAGTGCGGTTCGGAGATACGCAAGTAAATATTTTAAGTGATGAAGTTCTTGAGGTGGTCAATCCAGATGGAAGTGTAGACACTATTGAACAACGTGCTGATGGTGTCTATATCAATGGGTCATTTTATATGGATTATCAAAAGAATGAAATCGACCTAAATATATCTTTTAGATCATACGATCCTAATGTTTGGAATTACGTCAACACAATACATGGGAATAAACTAGCCAACACATTCGCTAACTTCATGATTCAATCTGGAATATCCGCGTTTTTTGCTCTTATAGGTTCTATGGTGGGTGGCCCATGGGGTGGCATAATTAGTGGAGCATATATTGGTACGCAAGCTTATGAGAGTTACTTGGAGTCACAAAGCCCATATCCATACTACATAACAAATACTTATATCCATGTTGCTCAAAGAAAATGGAAGTTTATCACTGGATACTATAGAAACTCAGATTATACTGGGTATGTAAAAACCGAAACAACCTACGTGAATTTCTAAAATATAAACCCTGCCTAGATATAAAGGCAGGGTTTATATTTTAGTTAATTGCTCAAGTAATTTGTAAGCATAATACTTGCGAAACTCTATTTGTTCAAGCGGTTCAAAAGCTCTTGTTTTTTATCCTCAAGCTCAGCTCTCCTTTGCTCGATTTCTTCACGTTTTTGGGCGATTTCTGCTTGCGCCTCGGGAGTTTCCAAAGTGCCTTGTGACTTGTGAAATTCTACTAGCATATCAACGATTTTTGGGTCTAATTCGTTGACATAATCAGGATTTGACCATTTCGGCACGTTTGCTTTTTGCCGCCTTTTTTGGGCGTTTTGGCTTGTTGTTCAGCTTTCTGACTGTAGTTGACCTCGTGGAATTTTCATATTATGCGTTTTGTTATGGATAAAAAATGAATTAATTTATTCTAAAGCTCGGATCTTTCAAACTCTGCACACTGGCATTAATCACCGCGCCGACAATCAAAATCTTAGCAATGAGAATAAACCAGAACATCATGACCACCACGACGACGGAACTGAAAAAACGCACGTCCACTAGGTGATTGACATAATTGTTGACATAGACTGAAAAGATATTAAGTAGTAAGACCAGAGTCAGCATGACAAAGGCACTACCTGGCAACACATAGCGAATTCGTCGGACCGTAACATTAGGCAGGAAATAATAAAGCATGACCAAGATAGCAAAAATCAAGGCATAGACCAAGGGGCCTGTTAGGTCTTGCAGATAATCAAAGAGAGGACTATCCGATTTCCAGTAGCTCTTGATAAGGTTGAGAAGCATGCGGCCAAAAACACTCAAAAACAGAGCTGAGGCGAAGAGAATCTGCAAGCCAAAACTGACAAACAAACTCATGAGCTGACTAGAAATCATTCCACGATTTTTAGCTACTCCGTAAGCTTTATTGAAGGCTTTCTGTAGGAAATTCATTGATTTTGAAAAGGTCCAGAGGGCTGACAAAACCGCAAAACTCAATAAGCCCGTTGACGGTTGGGTCAGCACTTCTGTAATAATCTTTGCGACCACATCATACATGGTTTCTGGCAAAAATTCATTGACAACCTTTAAAAAATTAGAAACTGGAATCTGAAAATAAGGGAGGATATTGACCACCACCAAAAGCAGGGGGAAAATCGAAATCAACCAATAATAGGCCACTGCGACACTGGTCAACTCACTATCTGATGCTTGATAATAATTCAAAAAGGCTTTTAATAAAGGCTTGTCTATCAGCTCTTTCCACCACTTCTTCATGTCACACTCCTCCACTTACAATCTTATACTCAATGAAAATCAAAGAGCAAACTAGGAAGCTAGCCGCAGGTTGCTCAAAACACTGTTTTGAGGTTGCAGATAGAGCTGACGTGGTTTGAAGAGATTTTCGAAGAGTATTAACTAATTTCTTCTTACCAATTCCATCATGTCATAAGGCAAGGTATTGGCTGCTTCCTTTAAGGAATAATTTTCTAAATTGTTGACATTTTGCCGCAATTTCTTAGCGTATTTTGTTGTAATCAATCTTTTTTCTTCATACTCAAAGATTAATTTTCTTTCTAGATAATATCCTCTCAGCATTTCATCGATATTATTGGGCTTGACACGGTTGATAACCCGTTCGACAAAGGCTCCACTGGTGATAATAGCTGTTTCTCGGAGACGAGAATCCTGCATGAAACTGATTAAAGAACTCTTATAAACCCCTTTAAGGTTCTCCAGACTTTCGATAATCATCTCTGTATTTTCTAGATAGAGCTCTGCAATTTGGTCATAGTCAAGGGCTCTGAGTTTCTGTGATTCTGCATTTTTCCAACTACGGAAGGTCTTGCCTAAGGTAAAGACCTCATGAAGGAGAAAACGTAAAATCCGCAAGGAAACAAGGAAATAATAGGTCAATCGTGAAGCAAACTTGCGATTGATACTTTGTTCCATGTTTTTCAAATAACGTTGGTAAACTCGATAGGCACGCTCACTCATCTTGTCTTCTTCGTAAGCCTGTTCCAAACCATCACTTTCAATACTGAGGATGAGAAGTTTCAAGGCCTCCCAGTCCTCTTGTTCACCCTTATTTTCTTGACTCAGGATAAGATTCTCTATTCGTCCATGGTAATTGTCAATGGCTGCATAGAGAGGGAGCTTATTCTTATGAGTTTCAAGTTCTTTTTCTAACTCCGAAGTAACCTCATTCAAAATGGCGATATGCATAAGATAATCCTTGCTTTCTTCCTGTTCATCCGAAAGATGGGGCAGGATCAAGAGACCTGTTAAAAAACTTACAAGCGTCACACCTGCAACAAGGAAAAGCAAGAGAGGATACTCCTGCTCTAGATTACTTGGTATCAAAAGAATCGTAGCAATCGACACCGTTCCCTTAACACCTGAGAAGGTCAAGAGAAGCATGTCCTTCATATACTTATTTAACTTTTTCTTGAGACGTCTAGTCCTATAGGCATAATAGCCATAAATCATGACAAAACGAATAGCAAAGAGGAGAAAGGTAAGGGCTATAAGAGATACCAATAACAGTAAGGGATTATAGATTGGATTGGTCAAGATAGGCTCTGCTATCATTTCTAGCTCCATCCCTAAAATCACAAAGACAGAACCGTTGAGCATAAAGTTCACTGTGTGCCAAACCGTCTCGGTAACCGTATCCACTTGGGCTTCGAGGAGCGTAATTTTCTTAAAACGGCTTGCCTTTAAAATCCCAGCAACTACAACGGCAATAATCCCTGAAACGTGGACTTCTTCTGCCAGGAAGAAGGTTACCAAGGGCAAACTCAATTCCAGAAGGAGCTCACTAGCAATATCCGTTGCTCTCACACTTAGCAAGAAGCTATGGAGGAAACGGTTGGTCATGGCTGTTAAAAAGCCAATCAAAAAACCGCCTAGGATTGAAAAGATGAGCGAACTACTCGCTTGCCCAAGGGAAAAGGCTCCCGTTGTCCAAGCTGTCAAAGCTACCTGAAAGGCAACCAAACCAGATGCATCATTCAAGAGTCCTTCACCCTTAAGGATATTGGACACGCGCTTAGGAAAGCTAAAACGCTCCGAAAGAGAAGCAAAAGCCACCAAGTCCGTAGGACCAAGAGCTGCCCCAACAGCCAAGCAAGCCGCTAAGGGAAGACTGAGCCAAAGAAGATGGGCCAAGCCACCCAAACTCAGGGTCGAGATGAAAATTACTGGAAATATGAGGTAGACAATGATTCGCCAGTGTTTTAAAATAGCTGTAATGTCCGCTTCTTCCGACTCTCGAAAAAGCAAGGGCCCGATAACCAGGGCCAAAAACAACTCTGTATTGAGATGAAAGTCGGTATTGGGTAAAAAGAGACCAATCACGATTCCCAAAAGAATCTGCACCAAAGGGAGAGGTAAAAAGGGCAGGAGCTTATTGGTGGTACTTGAGACAATCAAAACCAGTAAAAATAGGATGAGGTAAATCAGTAATTCCACGCACGTCCTCCTTAATCTTTTTTACAACAGGATTCAAATATCTCCTTCTGCTCTTTGATTTTTTGGTCAATCTTGGAACAATCTTTATGCTCAATTTTTCTCTGACACCGTTCCATTTCGAGAGCAACTAATTTTTTCTTGATTTTAAGCATTTTTTTGCTCATATGCGCTTGGTCAAGCACACCCACCGCTCGTTCGTGGTGGGTTGATTCAACAAAATTCTGGCGCATGGCATCCAGCTTTTCACGTAGGTATTGTTTATCCATGTCTATATCTCTCTAATTTTTCAATCATTACTAAAAATGGCGGGTTATTAACTTGGTTCAGGGTTCGGTAAATGGCAGCTGTGTACTCTTGTTGGTTCAACCGGCTAACAAAATCCAAGACAGCATCCCTCTCAAGGTCTCCTCCTTCATGACCATAGTAGATCATAATGGCAATCCGTCCACCTTTGACAAGTAAGCCACACAGCTTTTCTAAGGCTTCAATAGTTGTCTGAGGCTTGGTAATGACGGATTTATCAGCTGACGGTAAATAGCCCAGATTAAAAATCCCTGCCTTGGCTTCTGTCACAAACTGGTCCAGAGTCTCATGGCCTTGCAAGATTAACTGGGCATTTATCATTCCAGCCTGGTCCAAACGCTCTTGGGTCTTTTCCAAGGCTTGCTCCTGAATATCAAAGGCATAGACTTTCTTGGCTAGTTTGGCTAAAAAAAGCGTGTCATGACCATTTCCCATGGTCGCATCCACTACGATATCGTCCTGAGTTACAACCTCAGCCAAAAAATCATGTGCCATTTCAAGTGGTCTTTTCATTTTCAAACTCCTGTTTTACAGCCTTACATCCTTGCACACTTCCACGACGTCGCATTTCAATTTCAATAGCATTTAGCACTTCCCATTTATTGAGGCTCCACATAGGACCAATCAGCATATCTCTAGGTGCATCTCCCGTGATTCGGTGGATGACAATATGTTTGGGAATAATTTCCAGTTGGTCACAGATAACCTTAACATACTCATCCTGACTCATTAGTTGCAAACGCCCCTCGTGGTAATCCCGCTGCATACGCGTATTGGTCATGAGGTGAAGCAAATGCAGTTTAATTCCTTGAATATCATTATCCGTTACACAGCGACGGACATTTTCAAGCATCATCTCATGGGTTTCACCAGGCAAACCATTGATCAGATGGGAAACAATCTCAATCTTGGGATACTTTCTCAAACGCTTGACCGTTTCCACGTACAATTCATAAGAGTGGGCACGGTTAATCAGGTCAGAGGTTGTTTCATAAGTGGTCTGCAAGCCCAATTCAACTGTTACATGCATGCGCTCCGATAACTCAGCCAAATATTCGATGGTTTCATCTGGCAAACAGTCTGGTCTTGTTCCAATATTGATTCCTACTACACCTGGCTCATTGATAGCCTGCTCATAGCGCTCTCGAATGACTTCCACCTTTTCATGGGTGTTGGTAAAATTTTGAAAATAAACCAGATACTTCTGAACATCTGGCCACTTGCGGTGCATAAAGTCAATTTCCTTATAAAATTGCTCACGGATAGGCGCGTCTGGTGCTACGATAGCATCTCCAGAACCTGAAACCGTACAAAAAGTACATCCTCCATGAGCTACAGTTCCATCACGATTGGGACAGTCAAATCCCGCATCAATAGGGACTTTAAAGGTCTTTTCTCCAAAGAGTTTTCGATAATAATCATTCAAGGTATTATAAGATTTCATAACCTTCATTATAACAAAAAACACCCACAATCTCAAAAGCCTGACTTTCCTATAAATTCCTCTGTTTCTCGTTCCCAATAGCCATTTTTTATGATACAATATGGATATGATTTTAATGAAATTAGCCTCTATTTTATTATTGATACTGACTCTAGTAGTCTGCATTATCATAACCAAACTTTTTAGATTAAAAAAACTAGGACGAAACTTTGCGGATTTGGCTTTTCCAGTTTTGGTATTTGAGTATTACTTGATTACAGCTAAAACCTTTACCCATAATTTTCTTCCTAGACTGGGCCTAGCCCTCTCACTTCTAGCCATTATCCTCGTTTTTTTCTTCCTTTTGAAAAAACGTAGCTTCTACTATCCTAAATTCATCAAATTCTTCTGGCGTGCAGGGTTCTTATTGACTCTTGTCATGTATATCGAGATGATTGTTGAATTGATGGCTCAGAAATAAAAAAATGAAATCAAAAACACCTCAATCAAACTAAAATACAGTGGTTGAAGTGTTTTTTCTTTATATCTTTTTTTATAATTCTTATACTCAATGAAAATCAAAAAGCAAACTAGGAAGATAGCCTCAAACAGTACTTGAGTACGGCAAGGTGAAGCTGACGTGGTTTGAAGAGATTTTCGAAGAGTATTATTTTCCTTCTTTATCAGGAAAGAGATAACCAATACCTACACAAGCCAGCACACCTGCTCCAATCACCAAGCCACTTGAAATTGGCAAAAGGTCCAAAATTGCATTTGCGATGATAAAGGAAATAATTAAACACATCAGACTAGCCTTGTAATTCTTTTTCAAAAGATTCTCTAGAGTGAAAAAGAGGAACAAGCCTATCGGAATCAGTGACCAGAGGTTGACATCTAAACTTGGCCAGCCAACAGAACCAAAATACACTACTGTCGCTGCTGCTACTAAAAATACAATCCCCAATAACTTTTTCATTTCTTTATCTCCAATTTCTTTTTTAGGAACTTGACTTATCTGATAGTGACGCCTCCTGTTCCTTACAAAAATCATTATAACAGAGGTCATTTTCAAGAACAAGGTCTTTTGTCTATCTGGTCGCTATATCGGTCTAAGTGGTTGAATAGTTAAGATAAAAGAAAAGAAGCCTAATGAGCTTCTTCACTTTGTCGATTGCAGGGATTGAACCTGTGACCTAGGCTTTACGAGTGCCTTGCTCTACCAACTGAGCTAAATCGGCGATTACCCTTACAGTATAGCACTCTGAGAATGGATGTCAAGGAATTTTCATCTCTATTAGAAAAAGCCTGTCCTAAGACAAGGCTTTGATAGTATTCAACTTAAGAACCCGCACTTTCGTAGGCCTCTAAGCCCCTATCCCAAAGTTTAAGGGAAATGACAAAGAAAGCCAGGGAAATCAACATCAAACCTCCTATGTTAAAGAAGACATCCTTGTCCTGCAAGAAATAGCTGGCAGGATAGTAGGCCGTAAAGGCAAAGGGCACGATAAAACTAATCAACCACCGAAGAAGAGAATTGTAAATGGAAATCGGGTACTTGGCAAAATCATTGAACATATAGAAAATATAAATCATGGCTCCTGACTGCTTGGTCCAAAAAGCGATACTAGCTGTCGCGATTTTCAAGGAAGTATAAATCAAGGTAGCAAAAGGAATACAAACTAGGAAAAGCAGGAATTTTGGAAGAGTCCAATCAATGCTGGTCACTGTTGTCCCCAGTAGGATACCACCGACCAAGAGTTCGCCCAAGGCATCAATCTGAAAGGTCTCAACTAAGATGTGAAAGAGGGGATTGATTGGACGCGTCAGGTACTTATCAAATTCTCCTTTTCGTACTAGGCGTTGCCCTAGCGCCCAGAGATTGTCAAAAAAGAGGTGGTCCAAGCCCTTGGGAATCAAGGAAAAGCCATAGATAAAGGCAATCTCTTGAAAGGTCCAACCTTCTAGGGATGGAATATGTTGAAAGATGACATTAAGAAACAAGAGGTTCAAGCCTTGGGTCAGGAAAACACCTAACACACCAACCACAAAATCCACCTTGTATTCCATGATTTGCTTGATGTATTGTCTGATAAAAATCAGATGCATGCGTTGATATTTTTTCATACTAACCTCCCTGAATGGTGATAAATGACTGGACTCGTTTCCAAATCAACTGAGACAAGCCCACCATCACTAAGAGCCAGAAAAACTGGAGTAAAAGCGCCTGAAGAATCTGACTGGCATCGTATTTCCCAACAATAATCATGACTGGGGTATAAATCAAGGATGAAAAAGGTAAGAAGGACAGAATATCTGCAACAACCTTTGGAAAGAAAGCCAAGGGAATCAAACTTCCAGACATAAAGGCCACTATGGAAGTCTTTAGTAGATTGGAACCCCAAAGATTTTTAAACACAAAGGCAGAAAAACCAAAACAGATATTAAAGAAAAAGTTAATCAGATAGGCGATCGTTAAGCTAAAGAGATAAAGGACAGTTAATCCCAGCACTTCTGCAATCCCTTGCCCAGATAAGATTTTCATCAAAACAATGACACTTAAAAATGGAAGGCCAACGCTGATAAAAATCAACCACTTGGAACCAAGCTCGGTGAAGAGATAAGAAGCCGCAAAATGCACTGGTCTCAACAAACGCATGATGATAGAGCCATCCTTGACCTCCTCCCCAATCATGAAGGAAGAATCTGACTTGGTCAACAGATTGGTCACAAAACTCATGATGATGTAGAGGGTGATATCTGCCATGCTGAAGCCCTGAATCAAGGACTCCTGCGAGGAATCAAAGACAGCCTTCCATAGATAAAAAGCAACAAAAGCGCCCATGACATCGCCAATCCGATAGAGAATAAAGTTGACTCGATAGGTAATCAATTCCTGAACACCTGCATTGATAAAGGGTTTATAACGTCTCCACAATTTGACCATCTTAGAGCTCCTTTCGGTAGAAGCGACGGATAATGTCCTCGATATCCGTATCCACCATCTTCAAATCGCGGATTTCAAAATCAGACAAGGTTTGCTTGATAATATCAGCTGACTGGTAGCGAGAACTATCAAATTCAATGTTGAGACTATTCCCCTGTCTATCAATAGTCATATCCGAAAAGCCTTCATAGTGAGAAACGAGATGACTTTGACCTGGTAGCAGTTCAAAAGAAAGAGTCTTCATCTTTCCAAAGGTCTCCTTGAGTTGGCTAACCGTTCCATCAAAAATCTCCTGCCCCTTGTCTATCATAAAAATCCGATCACAGAGTTGCTCAATATCACTCAAGTCGTGAGTGGTCAAGAGAATCGTGGTCTCTTCCTCTTGATTGATCTGAGTAATAGCCCGACGAATGTTATCCTTGACCGAAACGTCCAAACCAATGGTCGGCTCATCTAAAAAAAGAACCTTGGGATTGTGAAGCAAGGAAGCTGCAATGTCCGCCCGCATGCGCTGTCCCAGTGAAAGAGTTCGCACGGGGTCCTTGATAAAGTCCTTCAAATCCAAGACTTCATTCAAAAAATCCATGCGCTTATGAAAGAGCGAGTCTGGTACATCATAAATCTCCTTTAAAACCGTGTAGGTCTCTTGCAGTGCCAAATCCCACCATAGCTGGGTACGTTGTCCAAAAACAACCCCAATATCCTTGACATAATCTTGGCGATTATCCTGCGGAATCTTGCCATTAATCCGACAAAAACCAGATGTCGGTTTTAAAATCCCTGTCAGCATTTTGATGGTGGTTGACTTCCCAGCACCATTAGCCCCTATAAAGCCTAAAATTTGTCCCTTTGGGACCTCAAAGGTCAAATCCTTGACCGCTTCAAAGGTCTGCTTTTCAGGATGAATAAAGGAGCGCAAAGCCCCCTTCAAGCCTGGTTCCTTAACAGTCTTCACAAAATTTTTCTGAAGATGCTCCACTTCTATCATTGCCATATCTATCTCCCTATCGCAAGGAATAGCAACATTGTATTTTTAACTACAAATATTCTAAATCCTTACTTTCTATACCTTCTACATTTTATTACTACACAAGACTTTATACCAACCTATTATAGTCCAATAAAAAATAGAATGCAAGCGTTTGCCTAAAGTTTATGAAATTGAAAATTTTTCTCTTAAAGTGGGACTTTTATACTCAATGAAAATCAAAGAGCAAACTAGGAAGTTAGCCGCAGGTTGCTCAAAACACTGCTTTGAGGTTGTAGATGAAACTGACGAAGTCAGCTCAAAACACTGTTTTGAGGTTGTGGATAGAACTGACGAAGTCAGTAACCATACCTACGGTAAGGCGACGCTGACGCGGTTCGAAGAGTATTAGTCCAAAATTCTGGCTTAATAGTCTCCTTAAAACACCAAAAAACCTGCCAAAAGGGCAGGCTGGTGGATAAATAAACTAAAATTGTATCTAATGTAGTAGTCAAAGCTCACAAAAATCTAAAAACCTAAACGTTCTTGATCCCAATTCCCATACTCATCATACCCAAAACCATCAGGATCCATCGCATCAATCCCACATTGTTCTAGAAAACGAAAGCAGTCTTTGCAATAGTAAACTCCATCAGTATGATCACTACCATCCCAATTAAGCTCTCTCTTAGTGAACTCTCCACCACATTCTTCGCACGTATATAATTTTGACATATAATTACCTCTCTTTGTCCTTTTTAAATTATGTTTCAATCAAATATAGAGTGTAAAACTACAAGTTATTCTCTTTACGGAATTCCTCTTTTTCTATTTCTGTTCCTCCTCTTACAAAAGTATTTTCGCCTAGATGATATAAATGTACACAAGGAGATTTTCTTTCATCAGGATAAATATGATTAATAGCTTGTTCTTCTTGTAGCAGTTCAGAAAAGGTTGAATCATCTGATGTTTGGATTCGCTCTGTATCTTCCAAATCATTAGTCCATTTTTGATTAAGAGCATTTTTATTAGTCAACAAACTTATAGAAACCAATGTAATTATAGAAATAAGTTCAGGATGTTTTTCTACAAAATTTAGACACTTCTTCCCAGCTTTATGTATATTATTACCTGCAGATTTTGATATTCTTTTTGTTCGGTTTAATACGATTTGTGCTCGTGTTTCGATTCTTTCCATATTAATTTTCATTATTTTTCCCTTGTTTCGATTTCATCTTACTTTTATTGAATTAACTACAATATATGAATTAATTAATCCAATTTTGTATTTTTTGTTCAGTATTTTTGCACATTCTAAGACACTTAAGTCTCCAGATTCTATGAAATTTATTTCTTGACCTCTATTACTTATCAAAAAGTCTGTAAACTTTTTAGCCATTACGCTCTTTCTAATCAATAGAAAGGTAGAAAAAGAAATTAATAATAAAATAAACAATAATTGAATATCCATAAAAACACACCTCTTAATTTTTTTAAAATAGTTTTACTATAATTATCTAAATTAAATTCTACTTCTCCTCTTATTTAGTTAAATATAGTATAGTACAATATTTTTAAATTGTCAATTATTTTATACAAATATTTTATTTTTGTCAATGTAAACTATTTTATCGTAGACAACTATTTAAATTATATTTTATTTTTGTTATAATAGAAATAGAAAATTATAGGTAAGAAGATATGTTAAAAGAAAAATATCCATCAACTGAAGATACAAGATTAATTCTACAAAATAACTTAAAAGCTATTAGGCTGATTTTAAATTGGACAAGTTTAGATCTAGGCAATCTTATAGGAGTTACTAAACAAACCATCAGTAATCTTGAAAATCAAAATAATAGATTAACGAAACTCCACTATATTGCATTACGTACCGTAATAGATTTTGAAATTGAAAATTTAAAAACGACAGATCAAGACAGAGCTAACAGAGCAGAGTTGTTGCTAAATTTTTTTGATGAATCAGAAAAATATGCAGCATCTGAGAACAAATCTATAGATTTAGAGCAAATTAGTGAAGTATCTTCATTAATTGCTGCTTCATCTACTGTAAAACTTGCTGCTAAAATTATGGGCCCACTTGCAGCAATAATTGGTGCTCCAGTTGTTGCAGCCTTAATGAACTCAAAAGACAAGAAATAATATTTATTTCGTAAAATTAAAACAATAAGCAAAAGACGAACAATTATTTTATCGTTTTTCGCTTATTTTTATTTGTACGATAATAACGTTCGTTTAACCAAACAAAACAAAAAACCCACCCAATGGGCAGGTTTCATCTGTACTGTTCAGCTAGATTAAGCTTTACCTTCTGAACCGAATACGTCGATACGTTCTTCAACTGATGCTTGGATAGCTTTTACACCGTCAGCCAAGAATTTACGTGGGTCGAAGAGTTTTTTCTTGTCGTATTCTGCTTCGTTTGCTTCGTAGTCACGAGCAAATTTACGAGTTGCGTTAGCGAATGCGATTTGGCATTCAGTGTTAACGTTAACTTTCGCAACACCAAGTTTGATAGCTGCTTGGATTTGCTCATCAGGAATACCTGATCCACCGTGCAATACGATTGGGAATCCAGGAAGAGCTTCTGTCAATTTTTGCAAGTGATCAAGGTCAAGACCTTCCCAGTTTGCTGGGTAAGGACCATGGATGTTACCGATACCAGCTGCCAAGAAGTCGATACCAGTTGCAACCATTGCTTTAGCGTCTTCGATTGGAGCCAATTCACCTTTACCGATGATTCCGTCTTCTTCACCACCGATAGTACCAACTTCAGCTTCTACTGAGATACCTTTAGCGTGTGCTTTTTCAACAACTTCTTTAGCCAATTTAAGGTTTTCTTCAACTGGAAGGTGTGAACCATCAAACATGATTGAAGTGTAACCAACTTCGATACACTCAAGTGCATCTTCGTAGTGACCGTGGTCAAGGTGGATAGCTACTGGTACAGTGATACCCATTGATTCAACAAGGTTAGCGATCAAGTTGCGAGCAACTTTGTAACCACCCATGTATTTAGCAGCACCCATTGAAGTTTGGATCAAAACTGGAGCTTTTTTAGCTTCTGCTGCACGCAAGATAGCTTGAGTCCACTCAAGGTTGTTTGTGTTAAATCCACCAACTGCATAACCGTTGTCACGAGCTGCTTGGACAAATTTTTCTGCTGAAACGATTGCCATTTTATCAGGCCTCCTGTATATTTTTATGGGTCATCCCATTTACATTGTTCATTTTATCACTTTTTGACAAAAAAATCTAGTTTTTCCCGTAGTTTCGATTGAATTTCTTCTAACTTCATCTATGTAAACCCTTTCTCTCCCTAGTCTTTGCCAACTTTTGGAAAAACTATGAAGAAGGTTAAACAATTCTCTTTCATTTCAAAACGATAGGGTAATTTTTCATGTTCTAACAAACTCTTAACCACAAAGAGCCCCATCCCAGACCCCTTGGCCTTGCGACTAGCATTGTCAGAAAAAGACTGGGCTAGTTTTTCTTGTTCTTCTGGACTACAGCTATTTTCTATAAAAAGTTCCCCTTCTCTTTCTCCAATACGAACTAAGCCACCTGGAACAGAGTGCTTAATGGCATTGCTAATGAGGTTAGAAAGAATTAATTTCATGACAGATGGATTTAGATAGACCTGCTGACGGCTCAAGCTATTGTCTATCTGGAGTTCTCTTTCCTTGGCTAGTAAGGCATAATCCTTAACCAGACTTTGCGTCATCTGGTGTAGGTCAATTTGTTCCCTATCATCTCGTAATTCCTGCACAGAAGAGAGAGAAAGTATCTGGAGAACGTGGTGATTGAGCTCATCCACAATTCCTAAGGCAACTCCCAGATAGTGGTCTCTATCCTTATAGCGACCGATATTTTCTTTCATATTTTCGATCAGGATTTTCAAACTAGCCAGCGGTGTTTTCAATTCATGAGAAGCCCCTCGTAGGAATTCGACCTTCATCTTTTCCAACTGGAGAATAGCTTCATTCTTGTCATGCAAGTCCGCAATGACAGTCAAAAGATGCTGGTAGAGGCTATTGATTTGTTCCTTGAGATCCCCAATCTCATCCTTAGAATCCACGCGCAATCGCACTTGGGCATCCAGTTCCATCATTCTACGAGTTACGCGCTTGATTTCCAAGATTGGAGCAACAATGGTCCGAGCATAGATATAGGCTACCAAAAGTGAAATCAGAAAGGATGCCAGCAAGGTATAGGGAAGAAATTGGAGACTAATCTGCTCCGCTTCCTTTTGCAGGTCCATGGATGCTAGAAACTGGAGAGTCATGCTACCACCGGCTTGCGTTTTCACCTCACGCTCCTCGATAAAGAGGGAGGTGGTCTGGCGGTCCGTGTCCAGAGGAAAACCTTCCTTGACTTCTAACTTGTCCTCGGTCATCTCTCCCTTGACTGCTCCCTTGATATCACTGGTCTGGGAATACAAGTCTAACACTTGCTCGATACTCTGCCTATCTTTCCCTTCTAGGGACTGAGCAATGGCTGTCGCTTTCTGGCCAATGGTTTCCTGACGGTGGCTCAGATAAGTCGAGGGAAAGAGAAAATAAATGGCTAAATGGAGACAGACGACTAGAATACTAAAAATCGAGAATGTATAGATAAATATCTTTGTAAATAAACCTGTTCGTTTCATTTTCGCTCCAATTTATAACCAACATTGCGCACAGTGAGGATGCAGTCCAAGTCTAGCTTTTTCCGCAATTCCTTGATATAGACATCGATGACACGGTCAAAGGGGATCTCATCTGTCGCTTTCCAAACGGCATCAATTATCTGAGATCGGGTCAAGGCCCTTCCTTCATTTTTCACCAAGTAGTCAAGGATTTCTAACTCTTTGGCATTGATAGCCACTTCTTGACCTGCGAGGCTGGCACTGTAGCTCTCAAAGTCCACCTTGGCATCCTTATAGGAGAAGATTCGTCCTGTATCATAGTAGCGCTTGAAAATCGCGTCTATCCTCACTTTTAAGAGGGACAGAGAAAAAGGCTTTTCCAGATAGCCATCTGCCAGAGATGCAAAAGCACTCATCTTGTATTCCTCATCCTGAAAGGCAGTCAGCATCAAGACAGGAACCTGGCTGGTTTTACGAATCTCAGCTAGGACTTCTAGGCCGTTGATCTTGGGCATCTGAATATCCAGTAAAACCAAGGCTACTTCATAGCTGGAAAATTTTTCTAAGGCTTCTTGCCCATCTGCAGCCTCAATGGTTTCATAACCACAATCCGTCAAATAATCACTGATCCCCTCACGGATCATCTCTTCATCTTCTACAATTAAAATTTTCATACTTTAACTGCTCTCTATTTTTTTATTTTTCTTATACTCAATGAAAATCAAAAAGCAAACTAGGAAGCTAGCCGCAGGTTGCTCAAAGCACAGCTTTGAGGTTGCAGATAAAGCTGACGTGGTTTGAAGAGATTTTCGAAGAGTATTATAATAAATACCTACTCTATTTATTATAGTCTCTTATTGGCCTTTTGTCTTTAAGAAACTTGTTACTAGATAAAACAAAGAGAGCTTATTGCTCTCTCTGCTCACATTTCACTCCCTATGGAAATGAACGTTATTTGGTTACTTTTGAAAATGTTACAACGTAGTTATAATCTTTCCCATTAGATTGATAGACATAGTCCTCTTTGAAAGTGTAGCCACGTTTGCTCAACTCTTCTTTCTTAGCTTCAACTTGGTTCTTAACTGCTACTTTCACCTCTTCATTTGTTGAACCTTCCGCGATTTCAAGAGGAGTTCCATTGATATCTCCCAGAAAACCTGCAATATCTTTCATTTTATCAAAGTTATAAAATACATTTACTTTGACCTTTTGAGGAGCTGGCTGTTCTAGACTTCTACGATTTCTGCTAGCGCGCGGTTGAACTGCTGGAGCCATTCTGAACCCTGAAGTTCCTGTAGCCTCCTTAGTGAATGTAACGACGTAATTATAATTTTTCACAGTAGTATCTTGTTCAAAAATAATATCATTTTTTACATAATACCCTCTAGTAGCTAGGTCTTTTATCTTGGCTTGAATTTTTTCTTTTACTAATTCTTTTGCCTGTTCTTCATTAGTTCCAGCAGGAATCATGACAGTGTTATTTTCTCCTGGGTCAGATAGGAAACCATGAATATCTGGCATTCCAGCGAAGTTATAGCTAATATTTACAGTGCCATCTGGTTCTGATGTTGAACGTGCTACTCTTCTTGCTCTTGCTTGAACTGATGGAGCATTTCTAAAACTTGAAGTTCCCGTTGTAGTTCCTGTTGAAGCTGGTTGTGTTGGAGATGCTGTTGAAGTGGATCTTTCTTCAGTAGCAGGCTGTGTTGGGCTGGTTGCCGTAGCTTCACCTGAACCATGACCTATTACCGTACTTCCATTGTCAATAGTAGTACCTTCATTACGGCCATTTGTTAAATTATCTTTGTTATAGTTTGGTGTTGGTAATTCTTCACCTGGAACATCAATTTCATCAATTTTACTTTGATACTCAGCTGTAGCATCTACAGCAACATCGTGATCTTTAGCATTATCTATTGCTTTTAATGCTGCATCTTTTAATTCATTTAATTTTTCTTTTAATTTTGTTTTTTCTGCTTCATCTTTAACTTTTTCAATTTCACTAAGTTTTGAAGAGGCAATTTTTTCAATAATATCTTTTCCATCTTTTTTTGCTTCCTCAAGTTTTTCATCTTTAGGTGCTACTTCAGTTGGATTTGCTACTTTCGGTATTGTTGCAGTTGGTTCGTCTGCTTTCGGATCAGCTGTTGCTACTGGCGCCTCTACTTTTGGTGTTGAAGACGCTGGCTCCTCTGATTTTGGCATTGTTGCCACTGGTTCTTCTGCTTTTGGTGTTGTTCCTGATGCTGGTTCTTCCGCCTTCGGTGTTGTCGCTGCTGGTTCTTCCGCCTTCGGTGTTGTCGCTGCTGGTTCTTCCGTTTTTGGTTCAGTTCCTGCTGGCTCTTCCGCTTTCGGCGTTGTTGCCGCTGGTTCCTCCACTTTTGGTGCTGGAGACGTTGATTCCTCCACTTTTGGTGCTGGAGACGTTGGCTCTTCTACTTTTGGTGCCGGAGCCGCTGGTTCCTCTACTTTTGATGCTGGTGTTGCTGGCTCGTCTGATTTTGGCATT
>NZ_CAUQCP010000038.1:0-21235 GCF_963516575.1 uncultured Streptococcus sp. | reverse complement strand
TGCTATACCACAATAGTATAACACTATTTTAATCTCTTTACGAACATTCTAAACGCTATCTGGATTTTTCAAATCCTAGATAGAAAGTCTGTAGCTAGACTAGTCATCCTCTTTTTTAGCTTTCAAACCGAGTCCACCTAACAGTCCTGCTAAGGCAAGTCCAAAGAATCCAAGAGTAGCCATTGATGTTTGGGCTTCACCAGTATATGGAAGCATGTCTTTTTGGTCTTTCATTTGATCAGCCATCATTGGACTTGACACCTTATTATTAGATGCTATCTTGCCTTCATCAGACATTTTGCTTGAGGTTGCTGGAGCTGGAGCTTGATCTTGTTTCATGCTTGATGTTGCCATAGGCTGGCTAGCATTCATGGTTTTATCCTGCTCTTTGTTAGGCATCATCTTATCCTGACTAGTAGCTGGCATTTTGGATCTCGTCTCATCTTGATTGGCACTAGGCATTTGAGCTTTCATCTTAGACGCATCTTGATGACTATTCATCATTGGAGCTGACATAGCTGAACCATTAGAAGATGGGACAAAGCCTGATTGCATCTGAGTAAGAGACTGATGTCCATTCAAGTTTACTGTCAAATCCTTAGTCGCTACGAGGTTGCTCAAGTCTGCCTTGCCATCTTTGGCACCGTACACCTTGATAGTTGCTTTATAGCTTTGAGTGCCATTTTGTTTCAAGAGGTCAAGTAAGTCTTTGTCTGATTTACCTTGAGTTCCTGCCAAATCTACTTCATAGAAGTAGAGGCCTTTGCCCAATTTCTCTACTGGTGGAAGGGCGGGATTTTTAGCTGAGCCATTGTCTGACCATGGAGCCTTGTCTGAGGCTTTCAAAATCAGACGAGTTAACATACCGTCACCTGCGAAGAATTCATATGGAATGACTTGGTTGACACCAGCTGTGAATGGACCAGGGAAGTTGGCTTTATCCAAGTAAGTAGCTGGGACGTCCACTGTGTCTTTAGTATTGTCAGCCACACCTTTTTGAACTTCAGCTGGAGTGGTCAAGCCATTCAAATTGACAGTCAAATCCTTAGTCTCTACGAGATTGCTCAAGTCTGCCTTGCCATCTTTTGCACCATACACCTTGATAGTAGCTTTATAACTTTGCGTACCGTTTTGTTTCAACAAGTCTAACAAATCTTTGTCTGATTTGCCTTGAGTACCTGCCAAATCCACTTCATAGAAGTAAAGGCCTTTGCCTAATTTTTCTACTGGTGGAAGAGCAGGATTTTTAGCTGAACCGTTGTCTGACCATGGAGCCTTGTCTGAGGCTTTCAAGATAAGACGAGTCAACATGCCGTCGCCAGCGAAAAATTCGTATGGAATGACTTGGTTAACACCAGCTGTAAATGGACCAGGGAAGTTGGCTTTATCCAAGTAAGTAGCTGGGACATCTACTGTGTCTTTAGTGTTGTCAGCTACACCTTTTTGAACTTCAGCTGGGGTAGTCAAGCCATTCAAATTAACATTCAAATCTTTAGTCGCTACAATGTTGCTCAAGTCTGCCTTGCCATCTTTCGCACCGTACACTTTGATAGTAGCTTTATAACTTTGAGTGCCGTTTTGTTTCAAGAGGTCAAGAAGCTCTTTATCAGATTTACCTTGAGTGCCAGCCAAATCCACTTCGTAGAAGTAAAGACCTTTGCCCAATTTCTCTACTGGTGGGAGAGCAGGATTTTTAGCTGAACCGTTATCTGACCATGGAGCCTTGTCTGAAGCTTTCAAGATAAGGCGAGTCAACATGCCGTCTCCGGCGAAGAATTCGTATGGAATGACTTGGTTGACACCAGCTGTGAATGGGCCAGGGAAGTTAGCCTTGTCCAAGTAAGTAGCTGGAACATCTACTGTGTCTTTAGTATTGTCAGCCACGCCCTTTTGCACTTCAGCTGGAGTGGTTGCTGGTTGAGCTTCATTTGCTTCACGGTCTTGTCCAGAAACTGTAGGCGCAGGATTTGTCGCAGGTTTAACCGCATCTTCTGTTTCTTTCTTAGATTCTGGTTTTGCTTGCACTTCTTCTTTTGGCGCTACCACTTGGTCTTTATCAGCTACATTCACTTTTTCTGGAGAGCTTGTAGCATCCAAACTTGCTTTAGGTGTTGAGTCTACCTGTTCTGAAGAAAGAGCTGTATCGACTACTTTCTTGAGAACCTCTGCTGGCAAGTCGCTCTTTTCACTCACTGAAGCAGCGTCTGGTACGACTTGAGCAGGGGTTGGATTGACTACATCAGCACGTACTGAACTTGGTTGGCCAACTAGGACAAAGAAGCCACTAGCCACAACAACTGAGGCAACACCGACACTAAGACGGCGAATAGACCAGCGAGTATATCTTTGATTTGGATTGAATTTCATAGGATTCTCCTTAGAGTTTTTCTTTATTTGATGACTCTAGTATAATCTCCTAAAATTAAAAAGGATTAAGAAAAAGTTAAAATTTTTCTTAAATCCCTCTTATAAAATACTTATATTAATTTTTTTTACGAATTTAATTCTGCCAAGTCATCTAGATACTGGTTATTTATTACCGCCAAGATATAGGCATCCACCTTCAAGAGGTCATTGGGGCCAAACTGGACATCCAAGGGTGAATTTTCTTGTTCACGAAATCCTAGGACATTGAGGTTATATTTGCCACGTAAATCTAGCTGGCTCAGACTTTGACCTGCCCAAACACTAGGAATCTTCATCTCCACAATAGACACATTTTTATCCAGCTGAAAGACATCAACATTGTTATGAAAGAGAATGGTCTGCGCTAGAGACTGCCCCATTTCATACTCAGGTGAAATCACCGAGTCGGCACCGATTTTTTCTAGTACCTTCTTGGCTGTCTGGCTTTTGACCTTAGCAATAACCCGTGGTACCCCCAAACTCTTACAATGCATGACTGCAAGCACACTCGACTCTAGATTTTCCCCTGTTGCCACTACAACCGTATCACAGGTATCAATTCCAGCAGTTCTGAGAAGTTCCTCATCTGTGATATCTCCAACAACTCCACGCGCCAAAACTGGCTCAAATTGATTGATGTGCTCTGCGTGGTCATCAATAGCAATGATATTCATATCTTGCTTGGCGAGGGCCGCAAGGACACTACTCCCGAAAATCCCCAAACCTAAAATTCCAATCGTACGATCTGACATCGTTCTTCCTTTCTTATCCAATACTAATATCTGCTTTCATATACTGAATCAAATCTTTCTTATCAGGCTGGTAATCTGCTAGACTAACCAACAAGGTCAAGGGACCGATACGGCCAATAAACATGAGCACCATGACAATGCTAAGAGCTAGCTTGCCCAATTCTGGCGTCAGATTTGCCGTTACCCCAACTGTCGCAAGGGCTGAAATGGTCTCAAACATGAGGTAAATAAATCGCGGTGTTCCTTCTGCCGTAATTCCTAACAACATCAAGCCCAACAAGAAGGTCATCAAAAAGATAATGAAGACACTAAAGGATTTTTGGACTGTTCGAGCCTCAATAGTTCTCTGCGCAACATTGGCATGAGGCAAGCCCAGCAACTCACTACGCGCAAAGACCAACAAGACAAAGAAAGTTGTAATCTTGAGCCCCCCAGCCGTCCCGCCAGGCGCCCCACCGAGAAACATCTGTAAGATATAGATAAACAAGGTCACAGGCCGAGCTTGGGTGTAATCAATAGAAGCAAAACCAGCTGTTCTCATGCTGACAGTTTGGAAAAAACTAACCAGCACTTTCTCTGGAACGCTGAGATTGCCAATGGTTCCTGGATTGTGCCATTCCGTAAAGAGTGTAGATACTGTCCCAAACAGCAAAATCCCTACAGTCAAGAAGAGGACTAGCTTGGTGTGGAAACGCAGACGGCGTTTTTTCTTCTTGTCAAACTGGGTTGCCAAGTCAAACCAAACCATAAAGCCAAGACCACCTGTGATAATCAAGCCAGCAATAACCAGATTGATCAAGGGATCCGTCTGAAAAGCCACTAAACTGCTACTGCCGAAATTATCAAAACCAGCATTACAAAAGGCTGAAATGGCTAAAAAGATAGAGGTGAAAATGCCTCGTCCCCAGCCGAACTCAGGAATAAAACGAAAACTTAGCAGGAAGGCACCCAAGCCCTCCACCAGAAAAGTCGTCAAAAAGATGGAGCGCATAAAGGCCTTCAGCGACCGAGTCTCCCCGTAACTAAAGCTCTCCTGAATAGTTTCACGACTGCGAAGACTGAGCTTTTGCTTCCCCTGAATATAAAAGACCCCGATAAAAGTCATGAGCCCCAGACCACCAATCTGTATCAAGAGCATACAAATCAACTGCCCCCAGACATTATAGGTAGTAGCTACCGGTTGCGTAAAAAGGCCAGTCACACAGACCATGGACACCGTCGTAAAAAGATGGTCAAAATAAGTAGCCTGCGAACCACTCGCCTGAACAAAAGGCAAACTCAAAAGGAGAGAACCTATAACAATAACTCCAGCGAAACTTAAAAAAATGCGACGAGCTGGTGAAAGTCCACCCAAGACCCTTTCAATTTTTTTCACAAATAATTTGAATAACATACATCCATTGTACCATAAAAAGAAGAAGAGTATCTATATCTGAGAAGTTATCTCAAGGCAGAGTTCCAAGGCCTTCTCGAAAGCTTCTGAACCCCAGTCACGACTATCGTACTGGTCCAAGTCTGCTAAGGAATCAGCTGTGAACAACAATTCTCCCCAGAGAACCCCACGCAGCTGGGCTACTGCCGCAAGTGCAGAACACTCCATCTCCACAACAGCACAGCCCTCTTCCTTACGATAAGCCACCTTTTCAGCCGTTTCTCGGTAAAAACCGTCTGTCGTCCAGGTCATGACTTCTTCATAGGAAATCCCTCTGGCTTCCAACACTCGCTCAATAGCAGCAATAGCCTCTGCCTGAATTTCCATATAACGAGAAGGTGCCACATAGTGATAACTAGCTCCTTCATCTCGCAGAGCGCGCACAGGGACTAGAAAGGCATTTTCCTCTATATCAGCCAGCACACCACAGGTTCCGGTTGAAATAATCTGCTCCACACCGTAACCAATCAACCAATCCATAAACTGGGCCGCTGGAGCAGAACCCACGGGCGCCTGGGTCAGACAAATCTCCTCGCCCTTGTAGTTGATGACGTACACTGGATACGTTTTGGTCGCAGAAACGAACTCACCGACACAGTCCGCCCCTACTTCCCTCGCATAACGGTCAATCTCCTCACCTAAAAATGCATAGACACACTTCTTTGGTAACTTTAAATCCAAGCCTTCATGATTCGGCATGATGACCGCCTGAGGATTGTCATCAAACTCTAAAATGGGAATCGCATGTTTCTGAATCATAACCCACCTCCTCTAATTTTGTACTATTGTATCAAAAGCTGACGGAGTGTCAAGGAGGAAACTGATGACTTGAGTCAGTAAACAAAGACGGGTAGCCTAACAATTGTAACTTTGAAAGCTACAATTGTAAAATCACTCGTAATATATCAATCTATCACCGATATAAAAAGGATAACATTTCTCTTAAAATGCTATCTTTTTTTGTTCATCCTCGTCTACCAGCTTGTGGCCCACCACCTGGAGCACCTCCGCCTCCAGGCATAGAATTGACAATATCCGTTTGTTTTTCGCCGTTGATGTAAATATCCCCACCTGTGTAAGTTGCTGTTCCATCAAAGTCAAAGCCTGATTGTCCTATCAATTTAATGGTTCCACCTGTGACCGTGATATTTCCGTTTGAGTCAATTGGATCTGTGTCCCCTTGACCGACTTCTACAGTTAGATTGCCCCCTGTCATGGTAAAGTAAATATCGCTTTGCTGGGCATTTTTATTGGCTGCATTAACTCCATCATCTGTCGAGTAGACATTGATATCACCACCATTGATCGTAATGGATTTTCCTTCAATTCCTTCAGTCGCATTCTTGACTGTGTAAGTACCACTATCAATCACTAGATTTCCAGAAGCATGAATGCCGTCATCGCCTGCTGTGACTGTTATGGTATTGTTCGCCAAATACATATTTCCGACAGTCATATCGTCATCATTGTCAACTTTGACACCATCTTCCTTAGCATCGATCGTCATGGTCGCACCAGTGATGTTGAGTTCATCATTGACATTAAAGGCATCGCCAACTGATGTGATGTTAAAGGTTCCACCTGTGATGTGGAGGATGTCATTTGCCTTGATAGCATTGCTTTTCTTGCCATCTACAGTGAGAGTTCCTGAGCCATTAATGGTCAAATCAACCTTAGAAAAGAGAGCGGCATTTGCCTTTTCATCACTGTTAGAGCTTGAGTCAGAGAGACTGTTGGTGGTTCCCTCTGCTAGAGTGAGGTAGACATGACCTGCGCTTGTAGCCGAAATAGTCGCATCTGTATTGGTCATGGTCGCGCCTTTTAGGACAAGTTTCACATCATCAGACTTATCAGCTGCGATTTTAATTTGCACTCCGTCAGACTGACCAGAAATGACATAAGTACCTGCTTTTGAGATGGTCACCGTTGAGTCAGAAACTGTCACGCCGTCTCCAGAGACCCTCGCAGACGAGCCTGACAATTCAATCTTAGAAGCAGTGCTTTCATCATAAGAAGTGTCGCAGTCCTTTTCTGTAAAGTAAGAAGATTGACTGTTTTTAGCTGAAGTTGTGATAGCAGTGGTATCTGCCGCTGCAGTTGTACTTGACTTGGTCGTTGACTGCCCACAAGCTGCCATCAAGGTCAGAGCTGTTACACTGGTTAAGATTAGGGTCCATTTTTTTGATTTCATACCTTTTTTCCTCGTCTTCCTTTAGCTTGAGCTTAGTTTACAGGGGAAGTCTGAAAAAAATCTAAACTTTTTCTGAAAGTTTTCTTAAGTTCAGTTTCAGTTAAGTTATCTTTAACAAAAGTTTTAGGAAAATTCCCTAGACTAGTTACAGGCAAGTTCAACTTGCCCAGACACGTATCTTCCAAGAAGATAGGATACTAAAATGATAAAGGAGACAGGATTTATGAAACCAATTGAAACCAGCTTTAAACGAATTGAAACCAAATATGTCGTTGCCAAGACTGACTTGGCTGATTTAATAGAAGACTTAAAAAAATACCTCGTCGAGGATGATTATCCAACTTCGACCATTTCCAACATCTACTTTGATACAGAGCAATTTGATATGATTCAGGAGGATGGCCAGGGTACTAAGCGCAAAGAAAAGATTCGGATGCGAACCTATCTCAGTCAAGTCCAGCCTGATAGTCAGGTATTTTTAGAAATCAAGTCTAAGGACAGAGCTGGTGTCGGACGAAAACATCGTCTCTTATCGACTCCCCAGTCTATCACCCAGTTTATGACCAAGGGACAGCTGGATAGCAGTATCAAGGACCGAATGATGATTGAAAAAATTCAACAACTCCAAGAGGAATATCAGCAAGCTATTATCCCTCGTATGTATATTTACTACGACCGTTTTTCTCTCAAGGAAAAGAAAGACATTAGCGGATTTCCCTACAATAAAATTCGTATCACCATTGACCAAAATCTAACCTATCGTGATGATAACGTCAGTTTATTCTCAGGAAAGGACGGTTTCCCTCTACTAAACGAGGACATTGTCATCATGGAAATTAAAGCACCTGGTAGAAAACCCCAATGGCTACAAGATATTCTCGACCAATATGGACTGGTAGAGCAGAAATTTTCAAAATACAGCTGCGCCTACCACAAGTCTCAAGGGCTGGACTATAGCCCACGACCAAGCACAGAAAGTGTAGGTACTACTTATGTCTAATCTTTTTAATTCTATTTTCAACGATACAACTGCCACTGCAGACCCTATCCAGCTCTTTCTAGCTCTCTTTGTCAGCCTGATTTTAGGTTTGGCGCTGACCTGGGCCTACAAACACCGTACTCTCTATACACGGGAATTTGCGGTTAGTTTGACCCTACTCCCCTGCTTGATGACCTTGGTCATCTTTCTGGTAAATGGCAGCCTAGGAACCTCTATCGCCGTTGCAGGAACCTTTAGCCTCATTCGTTTTCGTTCAGCTACCAGTGGTTCACGGGAACTAATTGCTATTTTCCTTGCCATGATTATCGGGCTAGCAGCAGGAACAGGATACCTAGCTCTAGCTATTCTCTTCACTGTCTTTATCTTAGCAGTATGGCTTCTTTTAGAGAAGCAACAAAGCAAGAGCAATCACCAACGTCGCAGACTATTGACCATCACAATTGCGAACCAAGAAAATCAACTTCAAACTATCCAATCTGGGCTGACGCAATTCTGTACTGAGTTAGACCTTATCTCGATTGATACCAGCAATGATGGAGAACAAGTCACCACTGTCTATGAAGTGGATTTCAAGGCTCAAACCGATGACTTCCAAATCATCCATTACCTCACTAAAGAACAGAATACTTACCAGGTTTCCCTGACCAAAAATGCCACGAAGAGAAAGAATTTGTAATTTTCAAATCCAATAGCAAACTAACAGTCTGTTGAGTTCCGCCATTCTTTCCCAATCAAAAAACTCCGTAGTCTCTAGCGCTATAGATCCAGCTAGAGATTACAGAGTTATTTTTTAATCTAAACTTCCTACAAGGGTATAGTATCTACTGAAAGGATATGGTATTTGTAGGGAATACTTTAAAGAGTTCTTACAGGAAGTCAGTATTAACTAGTTACATTAGGTTTAGTTAACCCATTCACCATTGGCATTGACTCTATAGCCATCTACAGTTGTATTGACTACAAGGGCACCTGAGCCATTGACATAGTACCATTTGTCTGATACTTTGAACCATTGGCTTGCTTTCATAGCACCTGATGCTTCAAGATAGTACCAGGTATCTCCATCTTTCACCCAACCTGTCGCCATAGCACCGTTAGCGTTTAGATAGTACCATGAGCCGTTGACTTTAGCCCAACCTGTTGCCATAGCGCCATTGCTGTTTAGGTAGTACCATGAACCGTTGTTTTGGAGCCAACCTGTTACCATAGCACCATTGCTGTTGAGGTAATACCATGAATCGTTGTTTTGGAGCCAACCTGTCGCCATTGAACCATCAGTATTGTAGAAGTACCACATACCGTTTTCTTGTTTCCAGCCTGTTTTTGGAGCGGCTGGTTGTGCTGGTTTTACTACAGAATATGAGCTGTATGATGGAACATATGAAGGGTATGAAGGGACATATGTCGGGTTAGATGGTTTTGCAGGAACAGAAGGTTGTGCTGGAGTTTCAGCTGGTTTTGGCGGTTGCTGTTGAGTCAAGCGGTTATATTCTTCTGATCTACGAGCATAGTCTTCTTCAGCTTGTTGATCATCTGTTTTCTCTGCTTTTGGTTTTTCAGCTGGGGTTTCTTTAACTTTATCTTCTTCTGCAGCTTTTTTATCAGCTTCATCTATTGCTTCTTCAGCATCTTCAGCAGTTAATCCATTTTTGAAACCTTCTACAATTTTAGCTCTCGTTTCAGCTGCTTCTTTCTTTAATGCTTCAATCGTTTTTTGTTTTTGTGCTTCTAATTCTGGATTATTTTTCGTATCAGCTTTTTCTAGCTCTTTAATTGTAGCTTCTAAAGCTTTATCGTAATTGGCTAAAAATTCTTTTTGGGCAGCTGCTTCTTCCTTAGCTTCTTTTTCTTCTGCAACTTCCTCTTCTTTAGCTTTTTCTTCTATTTCTTTTTCAGCGTCTTCTGCAGTTAGACCTTCTTTAAAGTGTTTTTCATAATCAGCCTTCTTATCTGCAGCTCGTTTTTTTAATTCATCAATAAACCCTTGAATTTGTTTTGCTAATTCTGGATCATTTTTTGCATTTTTTAAATCTTCTTCTAATTCTTTAACTGTAGCTTCTAAAGCTTTATCAAAATTAGATAAGAATTCTTTTTGAGCAGCTACTTCGGCGTCTTTCTTCGCTACTTCTACCTCTTGAGCTGCCTCATCAGATCTTTTCTTAGCTGCTACTTCTTCTGCTTTAGCCTCTTCTGCTTTTTTCTTAGTCTCAGCTAACTCATTTGCTTCGGGAACTACTGTTGCTTGTTCCTTATTGAAATTCGCTTCCGCCTCTTTTTGTTTTAATGTTACCTCTTCAATATGAGCTAATGCATCATCTAATTGCTTTTTAGCATCAGATTTTTTACTTCTTGGACTTTCGTTAAATTTTCTTTGTGCTTCTTGGAATTTTACATACGCTTCTTGAACTGCCAAATTCACTTTTTGAAGTTCTTCATCCGCTTTTCGAACAAGCTCTGCTTTCTCTTCAGTTTTCTTTTGATCGTCTTCATATTTTTTCTGAGCGTCTTCTGCTTTCTTTTTAGCTTCTTCGTAATCTTTCTTAGCAGCTTCAGATTTTTTCATTGCTGCATCATAGTCTTTCTCAGCTTTAGACTGGTTAGCTACGGGAGCGTCTTCTGCTCTTACAAAAGTAGGTTGAGACACAGCAAAACCAGCCCCTAAGATAGCGACGCTGGCTAGACTTGTTAAAATCATTTTTTTCTTATTCATCTAAATTACCTCTTTTCTGATAATCATTTTCAGATTGTACTTATATTAAGTATATACCCTCTCGTAAATACTTGTCAAGTGTTTTATATTACAATTGTGTCGCATTTTTGTTCGGAATTTTATTTGTTTTATCAAAGTTTTTATGAAAATTATTTTGAAAACTTTCGTATTTCTTTACATTCTCTCCCATAGAGTTCCTCTTTTATATTAAAACAAGGTGTGTATTTGCTTCTCACACTGCTTTTCGATTGCAGATGAAGCTTACATTCCAGAAATAAACATATACCAAAAGTAAATGTCCAAGGTTGATTTTTGAATTACGA
The DNA here is from genome assembly GCF_963516575.1 of uncultured Streptococcus sp. Classification (GTDB taxonomy): domain Bacteria; phylum Bacillota; class Bacilli; order Lactobacillales; family Streptococcaceae; genus Streptococcus. Next base: position 10,421 of record NZ_CAUQCP010000038.1, on the reverse strand, counting down.
ATAGTCTAGCGATGACTCTAGCATATTTGCGATAGATGATGACTCTTCCTTGCTTTCAGCGAGTAGCAACTGACACTAGACACTCCAAAAAAGAGGTCAATGTTCGCCATCAACCTCTTTCTTATCATTCATTTTTTTTGTTAAGTAAGATGAATACTGTACCTATGACTTGCTATCTTCAGCCTAGTTTACCCATTCACCATTACCATTTACACGGTAACCATCTGGTGTTGTTGTGCTGACTGCCAAAGCTCCTGAACCATATGCATAGTACCAGTTCTGGCCAACTTTAAACCAACCTGTCTTCATGATACCTGCTTCATCAAGATAATACCAGATTCCATTTTCTTTAAGCCAGCCGGTTTTCATAGCTCCTGAGCCATCAAAATAGAACCATCTGCTACCAGCTGTTCCCCAGCCTGTAAACATCGCGCCTGAACTATCAAGGAAATACCATGTTCCATCAACTTCTACAAATCCAGTCTGCATGACACCTAAATCATTCAAGTAGTACCATTTACCACCTGTTTTCACCCAGCCTGTCTTCACATCACCAGACTCATAAAAATACCATTTACCATTAGATTGCACCCAGCCAGACTGACTAGATGTAGATGTTCTAAAATCTTTCAACGATTTTTCTACAACTGTAGCTTTACTTTTAACGGTTGAAAGGTTTGAGGCAGTCACTTCTGTATATTGAATAGCAGAACCATAGCCACCAGCCAATTCTTCTGAAGAAGCATCATCACCTAAAGCTAGAGAAATCGTTGCTACTTGCTGAGAGCTGGCTGCGTTTTTAAAGGCCGCGAGACCCACATAGGTAAATTTAGAATTGACCAAAACCTCATAATAACCTGTAAATTCTTTAGAGGTTCCACCCTTCTTTTTCGCTACATAATTCGCCTTCTCAGCATGCCAGTTTTCAATTGCTTTTAGAAAACCTTCATAGTTTACATCTAAAGCTTCTCCTCTTATACTATTACTAGATGGAAAAGCAGTCCAGATTTCTTTAGTAGAAAGACGCTCAGGTTTCAAAGCTACTGACACCTCAGTAGCGCGTACAAAAGCAGTTTTCTCAAGATCAGTAGACCATTTAATAGGGACATACTTATCTACCAAACCTTCATCAGCTGCTTCCTTACGAATCTTATTGATTGCATCCAAAATAGCTTGTTTGTTTGGAGTCAAAAATTCTCCCTTAATTCCGACCAAAACGTTGCCACTAGAAGGTTTTAGCACCTCTGAGGTCAATACATTTTCATTTTTACCATTAATAGATTGTGTTGCCACCAATCTGTCATTCGCAAAAACATCAGTTGTCAAAACTGCTCCAGCCAAGGTCAAGGCCAAGGCACTAGCAAGTACAATTTTCTTCATTGTTTACTCCTTATATCTTTTGAATCGTATCTTGATAAATACTTCTCAACACACAATTATATCATGTTTTCCTATTCTTTGTCCGTTTCTACTAATGTCATGAGGCAAATGATATTTCCTCCGAAAAGTATAAACTTTATCCTTTATTTCACAACAAGCTCATAACGTGTCTTACTAGTGAAGGTTTGACCGGATTTAAGAATGACTTGGTCTTTGAGGTCACTGTGAATGGCATCTGGTAAAGCTTGCGCTTCAAGGGCAATCCCATTGTGCTGTACCATTGGCTGACCTCCTATGATGACACTCTCATCCACAAAGTTTGCTGTGTAGACTACAAAGCAAGGAGCCTCTGTCTTGAAGAGCAGGAAGCGACCTGAGTTTTGGTCATAAAGGAAACCAGCATTGTCATGGCCTGCAGGAAGGGCAAATGGGTGATCCAAACCAGATACCAGCTGGATTTGCTCATCTTCTTCTGCAAAGATATCCTTGAGCAAAGCACCATTGTAGATGTGTTTGACCACATCACGATTGGCATCTGGAGTTTTGGCCGGAACACCGTCGGGAGCGATTGGATAAATTCCCTCAGTATTTAGTTGGAAGACATGACGATCAATCGTCTGCGTGAAATCACCAGACAAGTTGAAATAGCTATGGTTGGTTGGATTGACCAGCGTATCCTGATCGGTCGTTACCTTGTAGCTGATTTCGTAGGCACCAGTTTCTTCCAAGTGATAACTAATCCAGATTTTGAGGTTACCAGGAAATCCTCCTGTCCCATCTGTACGCTCTGTGTAGAGGGACAAGCCATGGTCACTCACTTCAACTAGTTCAAACAAGCTCGAATCCCAACCTGTTGAACCACTATGGTTACAGTTACTAGCATTGTTGACTTCAAGATCATAGGTCTTGCCATTGAGCTCAAAGATCGCACCTGCGATACGGCCTGCCACAGGACCTACGCTAGCTCCATGTTTGGGACTATTACCTACATAGCTGTCAAAATCATCAAATCCCAAGATAACATTGGCAAAATTTCCAGCCTTGTCAGGCGTTACATAGCGCAAGATGGTCGCACCATAAGTCATAACCTCAAGCTGGTAGCCACCGTCTGTCTCAAAGCGATAGGCCAAGACATCTTGTCCCTCAACATTTCCAAATACACGCTCTGTGTATGCTTTCATTCTCTTCTCCTTTTACTATTTCTTTCAAGCAAACAAACCATAGAAAGCGAATTGACAATCTATGGTTTACTTGTATGATTTACAAACTCCTTTATCAAGAATCTATAAACGCAGTATTACTTTTGATATTCGTGGATGATAACACCTTGTACCACACGGTTTACTGTACCTGTAGGAGACGGTGTATCTGGTTTATTTTCTACCTTGAGTGAAGTCAATAGGGCAAAGAGTTGGGCATAAACGATGTAAGGGAAGACACGGTAAATATCATTCAAGACACCGCCACAACCAAGGGCCACTTCTTTGACATTTTCAAGACCAAAGGATTGATCACTCAAAAGCACAACACGACGAGCAATCTGGTCACCAGCAACTTCACGAACCAAGTCCAAGTCGTACTTGCGAGTGTAGTCTGTTGTTGTACCAAAGACCAAAACAACTGTATCTTCGTTGATAAGAGATTTTGGACCGTGACGGAAGCCGACTGGACTTTCATACATGGTCGCAACTTGGCCAGCTGTTAATTCCAAAATCTTGAGCTGAGCTTCATGAGCAAGGCCAAAGAAAGGACCAGCACCTAAATAGATGACACGGTTAAAGTCTAGGTCAACAAGTTCTTTGACATCTTCTGCCTTGTCTAGGACTTTACGGGCAAGACTAGATACAACTTCAAAACGTTCAGCTTTCACAGCAAATTCTGTAGAATCAAAGACCAAGAGAGCTGTTAACATCATAGACGTAAAGCTAGAGGTCATGGCAAAGCCAGCATCATTAGAAGCAGCTGGTTGCAATAGCAAGAGATTGCGGTCATCACCATGGGCTTGGAGAGCCAATTTACCATCTGCTGCACAAGTAATCGTCACTTGATAGAGCTCATCCACCAAGGCTTTGGCCAAATCAACAGTCGCCACACTTTCAGGTGAGTTCCCACTACGAGCAAAAGATACAAGGACAGTCGCCACATCTTTTTTCAAATAAGTTTCTGGATTGGCAACAATATCTGTGGTCGCAATGGCATTGAAATTCCATTTGCGTTCGTCATAGACTTCCTTAAAGTATGGTACCAAGGTATCTCCCACATAAGCAGAAGTCCCAGCACCTGTCAAGATAACCTTGATATAGTCATGTTTATCAGCAATCCCTTGTAGGAAGGCTGCAATTTCTTCACGTTTTGCTTGATAAGATTCAAAAGCTTCTTTCCATACATCAGGCTGTTGGTAGATTTCACGTGTAGTGATTTCTGCACCCAATTCAATCAAGTCTTCTTTTGTATAATGTAACATTGAGTCCCTCTTTTTCTATTAAATATGGGAATGGGAGTAAGCCCCATTCCCATGTATATTCTATATAAAATGCTCTAACAATTTTCACGTTGTCACATCGTATACTCAATGAAAATCAAAGAGCAAACTAGGAAACTAGCCGCAGGCTGCTCAAAGCACTGCTTTGAGGTTGCAGATAGAACTGACGAAGTCAGTAACATCTATACGGCAAGACGACACTAGTATGGTTTAAAGAGATTTTCGAAGAGTATTATTCATCTTCGTCATCATCGAAGCCAGCTAACAGGTCATTAACTTTCACAATGCTTTCTGCAGCACGGCTCTTGTAGTCCGCATCTGCGCCTGTAAGGCTCGCATTGATAAATTCAATCACCATTGGAAGATTCATCCCTGCGTAAAGATCAATATCACGACCTTCCATAATCAAACGGCTTACCACGTTACATGGTGTTCCACCAAGAAGATCCGCAAAGACTAGGAAATCATCCAATCCTTCAATAGCAGCTTCAAATTTTGCAGTAAATTCTTCTGGACCGTCTTCTGGAAGAAGAGCCACTGCATGAATATTGTCTTGTGGACCCATGATCATTTCAGTGCTACCTTTAAGTTCTTCACAGAAGCGACCATGACTCACCAAAATTAATGATTTCACCATAAAGCTTATTTAGCTCCCATTCCAAGTGCAAAGTGACCAAGGGCAGAAAGAACCAAAGCAAGTACGATAATAATACCGATAGCTTTAGTAGAGTTCATACCTTTCTTACCAAGCAACCAGAAGATAAAGGCAGTAAAGATTGCTGGAAGCAAACGTGGGAAGATTTGGTTCAAGATGTCTTGGAAGTCAATCATCTTTTCACCGATTGGCAATTTATAAGAAATTTCAAAGTTGATCATTGTTGCTACAAGAGCACCCATCATGAAGACACCAAGTACAGATGCAGCATCAATCAAAGCTGTCAAAGTACTTTGCATGTTGTTGATAAGGTTAACCCCTTCTTTGTAGGCAAATTCCAACTGTTTCCAACGGAAGATGTCATAAGCAACTGCAACTGCGATCCAAAGGAAGATACCCCAAGGTTGGCCAGCGATAGCCATAGTTGCTGCGATAGATCCCATGATAGCAGGTACAAGCGAACCAAAGATTGTATCTCCAAGAGGAGCGAATGGTCCCATCAAACCTGTCTTGATACCGTTAACGGCATCTTTTGAACCTACACCATCTTTTTCTTCCATGGCAAGGTCAAAACCAGCGATAATAGTATGGAAGAATGGTGAAGTATTGAAGAATTGAGTATGAACTTTCATCATTTCTTTCAATTCAGGAGTTCCATCCCCATACATTTTACGCAATTGAGGCAAGATCATGTACAGGTAACCAGAAGCTTGCATACGTTCGTAGTTCCAACCTAATTGGAAAGTAAACAAGCTACGTTTGTTGATTTGATTAAAATCTTCTTTTGTAAGTTTGTAATTAGAATTCGTCATCTTCGATTTCCCCACTTTCTGATGGTGTAGAAGGTGCTGCCACAGCTACTTTTTGGCTATTTTTGAAGTGAAGCACTGCAAGGAAGATACCTACGATAGAGATACCAATCATAGACAAACCTTTAAAGTTGTTGACAAAAGCAATTTTTTCAGCAACATCTTTAGGTAGAGTACCTACGATACCAGCAACAGCGCCACCAAGACCTGTTACGTATGAGTAAAGAACAGTCAACATAGCTGTCAAACCGAATCCCATAGCAAGGTAGTGAAGGTTACGTTTAACTGGAAGGTAACGAAGCAAGATTGCAAATCCAAGACCTGGAAGCATACGTCCTGCAAGTGTCAAACCATCTGCAACCCATTGGTATTCTTTAACGAAGTCTACAACTGATTGTACAAAGGCACCACCAAAGGCAAGCGCGAAGAAGACTGGAAGGGCACGAGATAGAGCCCAAGGAATCGCACCAAGTAGGTAGTTGCGTTCAATACCTTTGTAGTCAAAGCGTTCGATTGCAGCATCCACACGGTGAGCAAAGAAAGTAGTTGTCATACGTCCAAGAACGTCGAAGTAAGTCAAGAGAGCTGCTACTGGCACAGCGATTGTTGTAATCGCAAGTGCTGTATCAATTCCTTGTGAAACAGAGAAGGCTGTCGCAAGAACCGCACCAGAAGTTGCGTCGATACGAGAAGCACCACCGAAGGTACCAACCCCAAGAACGAACAGTTGCAAGTTACCACCGATAAGCAGACCAGTAGTCACATCTCCCATGATTAAACCAGTAATGAAACCAGCAAATACAGGGGAACCTGCAGATGAAACGATCGTCAACTCATCACAGATTTGATAAGCTGAGTACAAAGTGAGAAGTAAAATTTGCCACCATTGTATCATAACAATGACCTCCTAAAAATTTTTTCCTATTTTAATAAGCTCAAAAAGTCTGAAACTGGATCATTTGGAACCATTTGAGCAGTAAGTTTAACACCTTTTCCTGCCAATTTGTGGAAGTCTTCCACATCCTTGTCCACTACGTTGATAGAACGTGTGATGGCGCGAGTTTCTGGTGTTTGAGACATATTCCCAACATTGAGAGTTTCAAGTGGTACACCTGCTTCTACCAAACCAAGGAAACGGTCTGGTTTACGAGCCACGATAAATAGACGTTGGCTATCGTATTTACCAGCAAGAATATTGGCTGCCGCTTTCTCAATTGGCAAAATACTCAATTTCACACCTGGTGGTGTCGCAAGTTTCAAACCACTCTTTTCAACGTCGTTGTTGACAACTTCGTCATCTACAACCATAATACGTGAAACATTTAGTTTTCCAGCCCAAAGATTGGCTACTTGTCCGTGGATCAAACGTCCATCGATACGGCATCCTACAATTGTCATAAGTTTTCCCCCTTTATGTGTTTTAGTGTAGGTTTACGAGTTAAATGAATCTCTTCTTTATATTCACCTTCTGTTTCAAAGATAATGATGCGGTTGGCACCTTCCTTGAGATAGCTATGAGGAATATAAAGCGAGAGTGTTGGGCCAACGTTCCAAAAACGTCCTAGATTCTGCCCATTGACAAAGGCAACCCCCTTACCAAACTCAGACAAGTCCAGGTAAGTATCTTTCGGCTCCTCGACTGTAAAGTCGTAAGCGTAAAAGGCTGGTTGTCCTTGAGCCCATCCTTTTGAAAAATCAATTTTCTCAGGATTATCTAGTGGTAGTGGATACTGTTTCCAGTTTAGTAAGAAGTGCAAATCCTTACAAACTCCTGTTCGGATTCCCTTACGTTGCGTATCAGCTAAGAACTTGTGACCATAGTTGACACGCCCCATATTTTCTATCAAGATATCCAATCTAGACAGCGCTTTCTTTTCGCCTTGATAAAAAATATCTTCCCCAATCTCTGTCTGATATTGGGTTTCAACCCACTGACCATCGACATAAAGCTGAGCCCTATCTCGACCATCAATGATACGGAGACGTTCCTCTTCTGCATCCCAACTTGCTTCAGTGCGATAGAGAAGATAGCCATAACTTTGTCCTAGCTCCTCCATCTTTTGAGGATAGAGACTTTCTATAGGACTAGACAAGCTATCTAAGGTTTCAAACAAGGAAACTTTCTCAGCAAGTGGAATAGCGTCCACTTTCATGCTTTCCTTATAGAGTGGTTCCAACTGCGGATACTCTGGGAAATGTGTCGCCATCATCTTCTTGACTGCCAGATATTTGGCAGTTGGATTTCCTTCTTCATCCAGAAGGGCATCGTAATCATAAGATGTAACTTGTGGCAGATCCAAAGTTCCTCGAGCCGAGCAACCATTCATGAAACCAAAGTTTGTACCGCCATGGAACATGTAGAGATTGATGGAACCTTGCTCCAAAACTTCTCGAACTGCATCTGCCAATTCTTTTGGATCCCGTGTGATAATCGGTTCTTTCCAACGATTGAACCAGCCATCCCAGAACTCCATACACATGAGTGGCCATTTCTTGCCATGTTCATCAAAGAATTCCTGCATCTGTGAAAAGTTGTAAGGTGCCTTAGAACCAAAGTTGCCTGTTACAAAGAGGTCATCTTCGATTAAAGTTCCCGCTTTCAGAGTTGCTCTCCAAGGACCATCTGACGTAAAGAGGGGACAGGTTACGCCACGCTCTTCCATCAACTGTCGAATCGCTCTCAGATAAGCCTTATCCTCTCCGTAAGAACCATACTCATTTTCAACCTGCATCATGAGGATATTGCCACCATTGTCCAATAAATGTGGAACCAATCGTGACAAGAGTTGGTCATAATAGCGACCCACAGCTTCAATATAGGCTGGGTCGGATGAGCGAATTCGCATATCTTTGGTTAAGAGCCAAGCTGGTAATCCACCGAATTCCCATTCCGCACAGATAAAGGGAGACGGACGCACAATTGCATAGAGACCCAAATCCTGTGCTATCTGGAGAAATCTCTCCAAATCCTGAGCTCCTTCAAAGTTAAACTCACCTTCACGAGGTTCATGTAAATTCCAAGCTACATAAGTCTCTACCGTATTAAAACCAAGGGCTTTCAAGTTGTAGAGTGAATGATACCAATCTTCTGGAGGAATCCTAAAATAATGAATGGCGCCGGACAAAATCTTGAACGGTTTCCCATCTAAATAGAAATCGTCCCTAATCTCAAATCGTGTCATTTTACTACCTTCTGACAATTAAAGTTCACGCTTTCATTTGTTGATATAGCAAATATATCTCAATATTTTGCTTTTGTCAATAGGTTTTGGAAAATTCTTTAAAATTTTTCCATTTTTTTACTTACCTTTTACCAAAATTATCAAAAAATCGTATGAAAGTGCCTATTTTTGAAGTACAGAGAATTATCCAATTATAAAATGGATTTTTTTACATGTATAATAATGTTTCTAGCCTATTATTTTAATTTTTTTACCTAAATACTACTATTTTATTTACATTTATGGTAGAATCAAGGATGGAAAAATAGAATTGAGGTGAAATTATGGCTATTCCAAAATACCAATATATTAAAGATGAATTAAAAAATAAAATTATCTCTGGTCAATTTGAAAGTGGTGATAAATTTTACACAGAATCCGAATTGATTTCAATGTATGACGTAAGTTCTATCACAGTTGTTCGTGCTTTAAACGACCTTGCTAAAGATGGTTACATCGTTCGCAAACAAGGAAAGGGTACATTCGTTTCACGCGCACGTAAGCACAAACTCGTAGAATTTTCAGACGTCGAAGTTTTTGAAATGAAAAATGATAAAGTCACTGTCCTTTCTATCGAACGTGGAAATAAACTTGAATATTTAGATAAACTTGGACTACGTGGTGATCAGTTCTACTACAAGATTGAACGTATACGCGAAACAAATGGTGTCGTATACATCTACCACACATCTTACATTCCAGAACAATACATCAACGCAAATTATCCAAATCTTGAATATTATAGCTCTATCTATAACCGCTTCAAATTGGATTATCACATTCATATGAATGATGAACATTTTGAAGAAATCAATGAAATAACATTTCCAACTCCAGAGCATGCGGCTTCGGTCCTCGGAGTCGATGAGCAATTCCCAACAGTACTTCAAACAAAAACTACTAAGCTTGAAGCAACTAGACAAGTTCTTGCCTATAGCGAGACGTATAAGCGAACAGATTACTACAAAATCAAATTCATTTCATGTAACCGTGGTCACTAAGAAAAAGCTTGAGCCTTGCTCAATGTCATTAAGTTAGTGAGCTAACTCTTTAAATAGGAGATAGGATTGAGAACATCAAAGTGATTCTCTATCCTATCTTCTATTTTTTTGCATAACAAATAAAGGTTTTTTCACCCTATTTTTTGAGATTTATGTTACTCTATAGATGAAATCAACTACCGATTGGGCCTTTATCTTTCTTGGATATTTTCGATTCGGTCGAATAATAGATAACTGTTTTTTGAGGTAGTTTTTCAACTGGAGGGAAGAAAGGGAACCGTTAAAAAACAAACGGCAGGCATAAGCCGCATCTGAGAAGCACACTTTATATCTTTGTTTTTTACGACTACTGTCGATGGCAACTTGCGAGATTACCCAACGACAAAAGTTAAAATTTGTAAAGCGAGCAAAGATTTCTTGGAGAATCCCTTCCTTCTTTTTGGCATGAAAATTGGCTCTTTGTCAACTGTAGTGGGTTGATGAAAAGCTAAGCTCGAGAAAGGACAGATTTAGTCCTTTCTTTTTTGATATTCAGAGCAATAAAAATCCGTTTTTTGAAGTTTTCGAAGTTCCGAAAACCAAAGGCATTTCGTTTGATAAGTTTGATAAGATTATTGGTCGCTTCTAATTTGGCGTTGGAATAGGGTAACTGAAGGGCATTGACGATTTTTTCTTTGTCCTTGAAAAAGGTTTTAAAGACAGTCTGAAAAAGAGGATGAACCTGCTTTAGATTGTCCTTAATGAGTTCGAAAAATTTGTCAGCTTCCTTATTCTGAAAGTGAAAAAGTAAGAGTTGATAGAGATTATAGTGGTGTTTTAAGTCTTCTGAATAGCTCAAAAGCTTGTCTAGAATCTCTTTATTTGTTAAGTGCA